>PGXY01000007.1:300000-585880 GCA_002839375.1 Spirochaetae bacterium HGW-Spirochaetae-1
TTCGTGGGAGGCTCCGTAGGTCCCACGGGAAGGCTCATCGAACCCATGGGAGAAACCCCGGCGGAAGAAATATACAAGTCCTACGCGGAACAGATGATCGGCCTGGAGCGGGGCGGAGCTCATGTGATCGCCATCGAAACCATGAATGACATCCAGGAGGCGAAGCTGGCCCTCATGGCTGCCCGGGACAACACGTCCCTGCCGGTCATCTGCAGCATGACTTTTGAGGAAAACGGGAAAACCATGACGGGAACCGACATGCTCACGGCTTTTTCCACCCTGTCAGAGTACGGCGCCCAAGTAGTGGGAGCCAACTGCAGCATGGGCCCTGCCGCCATGGTGAAAATTTTCCAGGATAACATACAGGCCCTCTCGCGGCTGGGAATCCCTCTCAGCGTCTGGTCCAATGCCGGGCTTCCCGAGATGATCGACGGACGCACGGTGTACCGGCTCTCGGCCGATTCCTTTGCCGCATCCTCCCTGGAGCTGGCCGATATGGGCGTCAAGGTAATAGGCGGATGCTGCGGAACCACACCGGAGCACATCGCGGCCCTGAAAAAGGCCGTATCGGGAAAAACCTTTTCACCGCGCCGGTATGAACGCTCATACAGTTACATCACGAGCAGAAGCAAAGTGCTGGACCTGGAAAAACACCGGGGGCTCATTCTCCTGGGCGAACGGCTCAATCCCACGGCACGCAAGAAATTCGCCGAGGATCTCCGGGAGGGACGCCAGACCTTCCTGCGCGCCGAATCGCGCAAGCAGGTAGAAGAAGGCGCCCATATACTGGACATCAATGTTGGCGTTCCCTCTATCGATGAAACGACGGCAATGAACCGATCCATTATAACGCTCAGTTCCACCGTGGACGTGCCCCTCATGATTGACTCAGATAATGCTGAGGTCATCGAACGGGCGCTCCTGACCTATCCGGGGATACCAATCGTCAATTCCATCAACGGAAAGGAAAAGAGCATCAGGACCGTTATTCCCCTTTTAAAGCGATTTGGCTGTTTTGTCGTGGCCCTGTGTCTTGACGACTCGGGCGTACACCAGGATGCTGAAAAACGTATCGCCGCCGGCCAGCGTCTTCTGGATACGCTTCATTCCGAAGGCATAGACCTGAGCCGTGTTTTTGTGGACCCGCTGATCCTGGCCGAAAGCGCCGAACCGGGCAGCGCCCTGGAAACGCTAAAAGTTATTGAATATTTTTCAAAAAAGGGTATCAAAACCTCCATCGGCCTCAGCAACATATCCTTCGGCCTGCCCCAGAGAAAACACATCAATACCGTGTTCCTCAACCTGGCCCTGGCCAGGGGACTCACGGCGGCCATCATCAACCCCTCGGCTGTGCGTATCATAGACCAATACAGTACCGAGGAGCAACTCGCCCTGGAATTCCTGGAAGGCAGTGATCCCGGCGCAGCCCGGTACATTGCCCATTTCCGTGAATCATCGGCGGTGGAAAGCGGCGCATCCCCGGGTTCGGCGGCACAGAGGAACAGTATCGAACAGATATTTTATGCCGTGGTTGAAGGTAATGTCGATGATATTGAAGAACAGGTACGGACGGCGCTGAAGGAGCATGATCCGCCATCGATCATGAACCAGGGCCTGCTCAGGGCTCTGGAAAAAGTGGGAGAGCTCTACAGCACGGGGGAATATTTCCTCCCGCAGATGATTGCCTCGGCCAATACCATGAAAAAAGGCTTTAATATCCTGAAGCCCCTTCTGGCGGGAGAATCGGCGGAGAAGCGGGGAAAGGTCGTCATATGCACGGTAAAGGGCGATATTCACGATATCGGGAAAAACATCGTGGCCATGATGATGGAAAATCACGGCTTTGAGGTCCGGGACCTGGGCAAGGATGTCCCCGCTGAAACAATAATCCAGGCGGCCAGGGATATCAGCGCTGACCTTATCTGTCTCAGCTCCCTGCTTACCACAACCATGAATGAAATGAGGAATATCAGCGAACTTCTCAAAGAAGCAAAGCTCGATATTCCCTTGCTCGTGGGCGGCGCCGTGGTTAATGAAGAATATGCGAAATCGATTGGCGCCCATTACGGAAAAGATGCCGTTGACGGTGTTAACAAGGCCAAGTCGCTCATGGCCCGATGATTCGTTCTGCCGCATGACCCCTGAAAAGTTATGCGGCAGATGTATTTATAAGCACTTCCTTTGAAACTGAAAACAAGATATATTCCACCCCTCTAACTTTTTTATGACCCTCGAATTTTAACAATAAAGAACTTCAGTATCCTCTCAATTTCTTAATTTCCGCATAACAGACAAGAGACTATTTTTTTTAAATTTTGTTGACATTATTCAACATTAAATTTTTTCTATTTTAAGAATAGAATTAATTTTCTATGTACTTCAGGCTTTACTATTCAATATTTTTGTTATCAAACAGAAATATATCATGAATAAGGAGAAAATTTGTGAGACGATCAATTCTGCTATTCTTGTTACCATTCATTGTATTTTCATACCTGTTCTTTCTTATTTCCCAAACGGCATGCGACGCATTCAGAGCTCCCAGGCCGCAGAAAGAACTCCCCTTCAATCATAAATCGCATGTTACCAAGTATGGCGCAGAGGATTGCACCATGTGCCATGGTTACTATGCTGATGGCCGCTTCAAGGGAGTACCCACGGTCGCCGAGTGCGTCCAGTGTCACGACAGAGGAGGCGAAGTAACCGGTGATCCCGAAACACCGAAACGCAAGCCCTTCTTCGACAGCTACAAGGACACTGATAAACCCTGGGGTGCCTACGCGACACAACCCGATCTGGTCTACTTCAGCCACGAGGTTGTTATGACTGCCAAATATGAAGACGGCAGACTCAAGGCGCGATGTGGTTCATGTCACGGCGATAAAGCCGGTTCCATGACTACAGAGATGATAAAAGGCAAAATGCTCATGGGTCAGTGTATGGACTGCCATACCGCATTAAAACTCAGCAATAAATGTATGGTTTGCCACGACTAATCATGAAACTTAGCAAGAGGAGTATTTGAATCCATGAAGAAAATAGAACGCAAAGAACTTTTAATGATGACCGGCGGGGCAGTCGTTGGTGGTCTTACGGGATATGTGTTGTCAGGAGCCCCGTTTCTGATGTTTCAGGACCTGGCCGAATGGACCCAGGACCAGTATGTGCCCCTCAAAGGAGAAATTAAACTTCTCCAGAGCATATGCCAGTCCTGCACGACCAAATGTGAAATTTCCGTACGGATGGTTGCTGACAGGGCCGTAAAGGTTGAAACTTCAAATGCCGCCTGTCCCCTGGGACAAGCTTCACTGCAATTGCTGTATCATCCCGAACGTATAGACAAACCGTTGAAAAGAACGGGAAATAAAGGTAAGGGCCGCTTCGTCCCCGTATCATGGGAATCAGCCATGGCGGATATTTCCGGCAAAATGAATGCCCTTGTAAAAAATAACAAAAAGGACGCCATTGCCGCCATCAACAAAGATATCAACCTCTCATCTGAACTTCTGGAGAAGCTGATAACATCGACGGGCAGCACAAATGTCTTTTATGAATCATCCCTCAACGCCCTGACCATGTCGGCCCTGGGCGGAGTAGTGGATTACGACTTTAACAAGGCCGACTATGTTCTCAGTTTCGGCGCCAAGCTTTTCGAAGGTTGGGGAGTGCCCGGTGCCATGAACAAGGTCCTGGCCGCCTGGCCCGGCAGCGGCAAAAAACTGGTACAGGTCGACACGAACTGCTCACGCACTACGTCCCTGGCCGATGAGTGGGTGCCGGTAAAAGCAGGTACGGAGCCTGTTCTGGCCATGGGTATTGCCAATTATCTTATTAAAGAGAAAAAACTCATCTCGGCCGGCGAAGGATTCGCCAAATGGGCGCAATATGTTTATCAGTACGACATGCCTACAACGGCAAAATTAACCGGTGTTTCCGAGGACAGAATCAAGGCGCTGGCCGAAGCATTCTACGGAGCCAGGAATCCCATGGCTGTTGCAGGCCGGGGAGCCCATGGTGTTTCATCTTCTGCATCGGAAATCATTGCCGTGTACGCCCTTAACACCCTGGTGCGATCCACATCAGTGAGCCTGAAACAATACACCGGCATGGGAACGGGAAAAAATCCCGCCGGTATTGATGATTTTATTAAAAACGGCAATTTCGAGCTCCTCTTCGTCAACGAGGCCGATCCCGTTTACAAAAGTGTTCTGGGAAAAGACCTGGCGGCAAAAATGGAAAAGGCCTTTGTTGTTGCCATGATGCCCCTGATCAATGATACGGCTCTCTACGCCGATTATGTGCTTCCTTCACTCACCTTCCTGGAGACCCTGCAGTCCGATGGTCAGACGGTGTTGAAGCCTTATGCGAGCGCAAAACATGCCGGTGATATCATCATCGAGCTGGCCGGCAAAGTAGATGCGGCAAAAGGAGCTTTCCCCTGGACCTCGTATCTCGATGCAGTAAAACAGGCGGGGAATACCCGCGGCGTGGCCGGCTTTTCATTCAAAGTTGACAAGCTGAAAGAGCAGCTCTCAGGATTTAAAAAACAGAAAGCCAATGCCGAGTATCCGCTGTCGCTGATTCCCGTTGAAATGCCCCTTGTGGGAGACGGTGATGGTATGGCTTTCCCCTATGTTCTGAAAAACATCGATTCTGACAGCTTTATGCTGGGAAAAATGAAAGTTCTCATGAACAAGGCAACGGCTAAAAAAGAGGGAGTTTCTGAAGGAAGCTCCATAAAAATCATCTCTGAACGCGGAAAAATAGGCAGTGTCAAGGTTCATATAACCGATACGATTGCTCCCGATGTTGTTGCCGTTCCCCTGGGATTCGGCCATATGGCATACACCAAGTATGCGCAAAAAAAGGGAGTCAATCCCAAGGAAATTATGGCTGCTGATATCGATCCTGTAACCGGCGCAGCTAACTGGTGGGGAACCAGGGTAAAAATCAGTTAAGGAAAGAATGAGGTATTGATAATGAAAACAAGCAACTCCAAGATGAAAAGAAGATGGGGGATGGCCATAGACCTTGATAAATGCAACGGTTGCGGGCAGTGCTCCATCTCCTGTGCACAGGAAAACAATATGCCTATTTTCGAAGATGATTCCGATGTTCCCAAAAGGGTGTCTTTCCTTGATCTGATGAAAGTAACCAATGACAGGGACGCGAGTTATCCCGACGTAAAAGTGGCATTTATTCCGAAAATGTGCCAGCAGTGTGAAGGCAACGACCCTCACAATCCCACACCTCCCTGCGTTTCGGTTTGCCCCGCAGTGGCAACGGACGTAGGAGACGACGGAGTGGTGAGCCAGATATGGTCACGCTGCATCGGCTGCCGGTACTGCCAGACAGCCTGTCCTTACGAGGCCAGGGCCTTCAACTGGTGGAAGCCAAAATACGAATCAACTTTTAAAAAATCCCTCAATACCGATGTATCCATCGCATCAAGGGGAACAATTGTTAAATGCACCTTCTGCAGTCACATCTGGAAACGTGAACGCGACAAGGCGGCGGCTAACGGCGAACTGGATATCAATGCCGTTACCTACTCGCCGGCATGTGTGACATCATGTCCCACGGGTGCCATGGTTTTCGGCGATCTCAATGATCCCGCATCGGAAATATCCATGCTTTCCAGGGATAAGAGGGCTTTCAGGCTCGTACACACCATAGATGAAAAGTCACCGGAAGAGCAGAAGAAGTTAATGAAAATCAAAAACTATCCGAATCCCAAAGTTTACTATCTCAGCAGTCAGAAGTGGATCCGCGATATGATGCGGTTTAACTCAGGTAAATAAGGAGAAAACCCGTGAATGTAATATCAAAATTTTTCAATGACATGAAAGAACTCTATAAGAGTTATCCCAAAAATATCAGGATCACACTGCTGGTACTCATTGCACTGGTTTGTGGATTCGGTATATTCGCAATCCAGATCCTCTTCTGGGGACTGGGGTATACGGACATGAATAATGTCTTCACCTGGGGAAACTGGATTATCGGCGACCTGGGCCTGGTGGCCCTGGGAGGCGGAGCCTTTTTTACCGGTTTCTTCCTCTATATTTTCAGAGTGGAAAAGCTGGAACCTATAATCAACTCAACGGTGCTTATTGGTTTCATGTGCTATCTTTTCACCTTTGTGTTTCTTCTTTTTGACCTGGGACAGCCCCTGCGATGCTGGTTCGGTTTTGCCTATCCCAACTGGGGTGAGCATCTCATGCCGACCTCCATGCTGACAGAAGTATTCTTCTGCTTGTCGGCATACTTCTGCATCCTCTGCGTCGAGCTCGTCCCGGTAGCACTTCGACACAAGTTTCTCGACAACGTCCCCGTTCTCCATACCATCGGCCACTACATGCACAAGCTGATGTGGATCATGGCTGCGGCTGGTACCTTCCTTTCATTCTTCCACCAGGGATCACTGGGCGGCGGCATGTGGGACGTGCTCTACGGAAAACCAGGCTGGTACAGGCCTCATCACCAGTACTTCTTCCTGGCGATCGTTGCAGCAACGGCGGGTGGAACATCCTTCATGACACTGTGCCCCTATATCGCAGGGAAAATAATGAAGAAAGAAGTTATGCCGAAAGAAACCTATTGGACGCTGACAAAAATTTCCGGCGCCATGTTCATCTTCTACACCCTTTTCAGGACCTATGACGTATACTCCATGGCGGCAAAATATGTTCCCATGGCAGACCGCAAGTTTACCGATATTTATGGCGGTTATTACGGCTTATGGCTCGTTGTTCTGGAATTTATATTTTTGGCAGCCCCGGTGGTTCTGCTCAATTTAAAAAAATTCCGCGAACAGGAAAAATTTATGGCCATCGGTATAAGCGGCGGAGTACTCGCCATCATTACCAGCAAGCTGGAAGTCATGCTCCATGGTTTCTCGGTGCCTAACTTCCCCTGGAGACCCTTTGCCGCATACAACCCCACATTCCAGGAATGGATTATAACCCTGGGCTGTTTCGCCACCATGATTCTGATCTATACGGTATTTGCCAAATGGTTCAGACTGTTTCCTCACCTCGATCATGAAGGTCATGGCGAAGGGGAAGCTCATTAAAAGACATTACACTTGTAAATAATAAATAAAAAAAGGTGCCCCCAGAGGGTACCTTTTTTTATTCCCATATCCCCCGGAACCGCTGATAAAAAATGATATGAAAAAATAAATCAGATAAATAAAAAAGCGTTGCCCCTCAGGACCCTTCTTTCAATACTTAGATAAATTGCCAATCATAAACAGGTCAGGGGAGACCTGCCAAACCACAACACAATTATGAGACACACAGACTCATTAATCGGATTGTAATAACGGCGAAAATTCCTATATATACTCCATACGCAAAGGATATGATAATGCTTAAACATTTTTTTAACCGTGTATTCGCGTGTATAATAATCACCATACTTTTTATAAATACTCTTGCCTGCGCAGCACAGCTCTTCCCGCTTGCCATTATCAAATTTTTAATTCCATTCAAATGGTGGCGGAAAATTCTCAATAAAATACTGATAAGAGTGGCGAACAACTGGGTTCTAATAAATTCGTTGTTTATTCACTACTGCTTCAATATTAAGTGGAACATAACAGGTCTTGAGAAACTTAAAAAAAAGGACTGGTATCTGGTTATATCCAATCACCAGTCATGGGTTGATATAATCATAATACAGAAAATACTTTATGGCAGGATACCATACATAAAGTTCTTCCTTAAGAAAGAACTGATCTGGGTGCCGATTATGGGGCCAGCCTGGTGGGCCCTTGACTTTCCCTTTATGAAACGATACACAAAGGAGCAAGTGGCAAGAAACCCTAAACTGAAAGGGAAAGACATTGAGATCACACGCAAGGCCTGCGAAAAATTCAAGACCGAGCCTGTGGCAATCATGACATTCCCAGAAGGGACCCGTTTCACACCGGAAAAGCACGATATGCAGAACTCGCCATACGAACATCTGCTCAAGGCAAAGGCTGGCGGTGTCTCTTTCACCATTTCATCAATGGGGGAGCACCTGCACAAGCTGCTCAATATAACTATAATATATCCCGAGGGACCCAAAAGCCTGTGGGATTTCCTCTGCAGAAAAATAAGGAGTGTTGATATCGTCGTGGAAACAGTAGATATCCCCGAACATTTTGTAAAGGCGAATATTGAAGATCCTGCCTTCCAGAAAGAATTCACCGGGTGGCTGAACGAGATATGGAGTAAAAAAGACCAGTTGATTCACAGGATCACCGAAGAGAAAAAGAGCCGTTCAGGACCATCAATCAAGTTTTAACATTATAACAACGGATAACCCGATAAATCCGGCAGGGGATTGGCCGCAACCCTATCCCCTGCATGCTTCTATATTTATTTACTTTATTCCATTCTGGAGCCTGCAGGCCTTCACCGTATTTTTCAGGAGCATGGTGATGGTCATGGGCCCTACCCCGCCCGGCACGGGCGTTATGGCTGAAGCCTTTTTTGAAACCCCTTCGAAATCCACATCACCCACCAGTTTTGTTTTACTGCTGTCATCGGGATGAGGAATTCTATTTGTTCCCACATCAATTACCATGACACCATCCTTTACCATATCGGCGGTCACGGTATTGGGTCTGCCGGCAGCCACCACCAGGATGTCGGCCTGTTTCGTATAATAGCCGATATCTTGTGCCGCGGTATGACATACGGTCACAATGCAGTTTGCACGATCATTTTTCTGCACCATCATATTTGCAATGGGCTTCCCAACGATATTGCTTCTTCCAACAACCACCAGGTGTTTTCCCTTTATGTTCGGGTCAGTCCGCGCGATGAGTTCCTGAATACCGAAAGGAGTACAGGGACAGAAACAATCGTCATCACCTATCACGATCTTCCCCACATTGACGGGATGGAAACCGTCCACATCCTTCATGGGATCTATCCTGTTGATGACCTTTTCTTCGTTTATATGTTTTGGAAGGGGCAGCTGCACCAGGATTCCATTAACGTCGCCGTTCCTGTTCAGATCATCTACCAGGGCCAAGAGCTTTTCTTCACTGGTATCACTGGAAAGAGTATATTCATACGACCTGATACCCAACTCCTCACAGCCTTTTTTTTTGTTTCTGACATAAATTGCCGATGCAGGGTCATCCCCTACCAGCACAACTGCCAGTCCCGGAACCAGATTCCTGTTTTTTTTCAGATCAAGAACATCTTCCTTAACCTCATTCCTGATTTCTTCCGACACCTTTTTCCCATCAATAATTAACGCCATATATTTCTCCTCGTCGCCAGGGGCGGTTTATTTACAAAATATGATATACACATTGTTTTTAAGCATTTTTTTCGGCAAGAAATTTATGAAATACCAGTCATATAAAATGCTAAATGGTATTGAACTTGACAGATACAGGTTCGTCTTTTACTTTCCCTGTTATCAATTTTTTTTGGAGGATCAACATGGCAATACCACTGAGAAGCCGGATAAGCACCCAGGGAAGAAAAATGGCCGGCGCCCGAAGCCTGTGGAGGGCCAATGGCATGAAAGAAGACCAGATAGGACAGCCCATAATTGCCGTCGTCAATTCATTCACGCAATTCGTACCGGGCCATGTTCACCTCCATGAAATCGGGCAGCATGTTAAATCTATCATTGAAAAACAGGGATGCTTCGCGGCCGAATTCAATACCATCGCCATTGACGATGGTATTGCCATGGGCCACAATGGGATGCTCTATTCCCTCCCTTCCAGGGATCTCATAGCCGACAGCGTTGAGTACATGTGCAATGCCCATACCGTTGATGCCATGATCTGCATCAGCAATTGCGACAAAATCACCCCCGGCATGCTCATGGCCGCCATGCGCCTCAATATTCCAGCCATATTTGTGTCCGGCGGTCCCATGGAAGCCGGAATTTTCAAGGAAAAGAAAAGAGATCTCATCGATGCAATTGTACAGAGCGCCGACACCTCGGTATCTGACGAGGATATTGCCGGGCTGGAACGCTCTGCCTGCCCCACCTGCGGTTCCTGTTCCGGCATGTTTACGGCCAATTCCATGAACTGCCTCACCGAGGCCCTGGGCATGGCCCTTCCCGGCAACGGCACCGTGGTAGCCACGCATAAAACCAGGAAGTTGCTGTTCGAGGAAGCTGCCCGCCACATTGT
Organism: Spirochaetae bacterium HGW-Spirochaetae-1; assembly: GCA_002839375.1. Lineage (NCBI taxonomy): Bacteria > Pseudomonadati > Spirochaetota > Spirochaetae bacterium HGW-Spirochaetae-1. Next base: position 310,160 of record PGXY01000007.1, read on the forward strand.
AGAAATGACAAAGCAGTATTACGACAGGGGCGATGATTCCGTTCTGCCCCGGTCCATCGCCACTCGGCAGGCATTCCTCAATGCAATGTCCCTTGATATAGCCATGGGCGGATCAACCAATACGGTTCTCCATCTGCTCGCCATTGCCGATGCCGGAGAGGTCGCCTTCAGCATGAAGGATATCGATACCCTCTCCCGCAAAATTCCCAACCTGTGCAAGGTGGCCCCCAGCTCCCATTATCACGTCGAAGATGTCAACCGTGCAGGAGGCATCATGTCCATCATGGGCGAGCTGGACCGCCAGGGCCTCATTGATAAATCAGTAAAAAGAGTGGATTCACCGAACCTTGGCGCGACCCTGGACCGGTACGATATAATGAGAAGCACCGTCACCAATGAGGCTGTCAGCATCTTCAAAAGCGGACCGGCACACGCCGGGCGCAACCTTGTCATGGGGTCCCAGGAAACCATGTACGGTGAACTTGACAGAGACCGTTCAGCCGGCTGCATACGCGACCGTGAACACTGCTACAGTCCCGATGGCGGTCTCGCCGTGCTCTTCGGCAATCTGGCCCAGAACGGCTCTATTGTCAAAACGGCCGGGGTTGACCCATCCATTTATAAATTCAGCGGTCCTGCACGCGTTTTCTTCTCCCAGGAGGCAGCCGTTGATGCAATCATCGCCGGAGAAATCAAGGCGGGGGATGTGATGGTTATTCGATATGAAGGTCCCAAAGGCGGTCCCGGCATGCAGGAGATGCTTTATCCCACTTCGTACATCAACTCCATGGGTCTGGGAAAATCCTGCGCTCTCATAACCGACGGTCGTTTCTCGGGCGGTACGGCAGGTCTGTCCATCGGCCATGTTTCGCCCGAGGCTGCATCGGGAGGAAATATCGGCCTTGTTGAAAATGGCGATTTGATAGATATCGATATACCGGCCCGATCATTGAATGTGCGCGTCAGTGATTCCGATCTTGAAAAACGGCGGCAGAAGGAACTGGCCAGAGGGGAAAAGGCCTTTGCTCCCACAGGAAGGGACAGAAAGGTGTCCAGGGCCTTACAGGCCTATTCGCTGCTGGTATCTTCGGCTGACCGTGGAGCGGTACGTATCATACCCGATTCCTGCGAAGAATAGGCAGGGGCTCTGACCCCTGCCCCGCGGACACCATTCTTTTCAGGGCCAGGGAACCCAGTCACCCCAGTTTTCATGGTATTCCTTCAAGGCGGGAATGCGCTCGATATTTCCGGCAATAAAATCCCTGGCCTGACGTACAATGTCCTGCTCCCTGTTGATGGTCATCTCACCCAGTAAGACCCGGGTCCTGAGAAAAACAAAATATGTATCCAGGACGTCGTGGATGCAGTAATTATTGATTTCCCGAAGCTTCCCTTCGAGAAACATGTCGAAGACCTCGCTCCCCTTGGTAGACATCTTGCCGGGTTTACCGAGAATCTTTGCCAGGAGGTTCAACCCACCATTCATTCGGATAGCATTGTAGTTCGAAAGCCAGTCCTGCAGGTCGATATGTTTCGTGCCAAACCTGTTCCTGCCTGCAAATTTATCCTTAAAATGACGCTTTGCCGTATATCCGTACCGATAAGCCATGAGTTCCAGGAGAGGAATATCAAATCCCCTGCCGTTGAATGTCACCATTGAGGCGTGGTTATAGAGATCCTCTATGCCCAGCCAAAAGAGACGCACCATTTCCGCTGCACGAAATTTTGGTTCATCGAGACAGACCACGTCCTGGAGAGTAAAATCTTCCCTTACTTTCGCGATACAGATGGAAACAGGATACTGATATGTCACCGGTATAAAGTCCGATGTGCCGTTGTTCTGATCGAGAATCTCCTGCTGGTATTTCCTGATCACAGCCGTGTCATCAAGGTCTTCTTCGGGATACCTGGTCATTTTAATAAGCCTGGAATCGGGGACTGTTTCGACATCGAATACCAGGTACTGCGTCTCTTTATAATTCATCAATTCGTCCTTTAATAATTTTTAATAATCATGGATATTCCCACATGGGGACTGCAAATAAAAAAAGCATGTTGTCTCAACAGCAACATGCTTTTGCATTTTTATACGGGAAAGACCGGTCAGCTATTTTCCCCGGGCTTTTTCTTCCATTTTAACGAGGAAATCCTTTATAAATGGATCATTTTCCTTTTCCTTTGCTTCCTTCCATGCTTCGAGGGATTTTTTTGAACCAATCCTTACTGTTGCCAGAACAGCCGCATAACGGACTTCAGCGCTTTCGTCGGTTAACAGTCTTTTATTGAGAGCGTCAACGGCATCTTCCTTGCCAATATAGCCAAGAGCCATTACGGCATGAAGGCGTACGGCTTCACGACTATCGGTGCATAAGGCCGTTAGACTTGATATAGCTCCCTTCTCTTTTTCTTTTCCGCACCAGTCAGCTGCCGCTACAATAACAGCCTCGTCTTTAGCCGGATCCAGGTCTGCGATATACTGCTTAGCGCTCTTATCCGCCGAATAAAGAAGCGTTGACATAAGCATGACACTCATAATAGCAATAAAGAATTTTTTCATATTTCTCTCCATGATAGGTTTTTGCCGTAGATATATAATTCCCGGTAAATATAGTAACAGTTGCTGTTTATGTCAATAATTTTATGTCCAATTATGGTGCCGTGTGCCCCTGATTATCCCTGTTTTTTACTTTACTGAAATTAAAAATTGTTTACAATCCCTTTTTAAATTAAAATATTGACGCTGTGAATATTTTAAGATGAGCATATTCGGAACCATCGTTATCATCCTATTATTTCATTGGATTTTCGCAGACAAGATATATATATTGACCTCAAAGCAATTCATTATTTTTTGATTCTTTACATATTAAGAACATCACGTACACTATCATTTTAATAGGCTAAAAGGATACTTCAATGACCGAGAACAATGAACAATATAATGATCTATCGCAGGAAGATTTCGAGAAGATGCTGGAACAATCCCTGAACGTTTCCGATAATTTTATTCCCGGCGACAGTGTGACAGGCACGATTGTGAGCATTTCGGATGAATTCGCTTTTATTGATATTAATGGAAAAAGTGAAGCCATAATGGAAACCAGGGAGCTCATGGATGATAAAGGCGAGCTTATTCATAAAAAGGGAGACAGGATCAACGCCTTCGTTGTATCGCTCCAGGGTGGTGAAATCCGCCTCACCTCGAGACTCGGAAAAGGTGCCGTCAACTCAGACCTGCTGGAAATAGCCTATAAGAATTCATACCCCGTTGAGGGAAAAGTGACAGGAACGACAAAGGGCGGTTATACCGTCTCTGTTTCCGATACCAACTGCTTCTGCCCCTTTTCCCAGATCGACCTCAAGGCCTCGGAGAATAATGCAGAGTATATTGACAAGACTTTCCCCTTCAAAATAATTCAGTACAGCGAGCGGGGACGGAATATCGTCCTGTCACGAAGGGCTCTCCAGGAGGAAAAGCGCAGAGAGAACGAGGCCCTGCTGAAAGACTCGCTGCAGATCGGTGACATGGTAACAGGAACCGTTATTTCACTTCAGAATTTCGGAATATTCGTTGATATAGGAGGTGTCGAGGCGCTGGTTCCAAAATCGGAAATATCCCGAAGCAGGACATCAGAAATCAGCGCATTCGCCTCCGGGCAGACGGTAACCGCGAAAGTCATCGACCTTGACTGGGACGGAAACCGCATAACATTGAGCATAAAACAAACCTTGCCCGAGCCGTGGGATGGAATCGACAGGTACAGCGAGAATGATAATCTTAACGGCAGGATCATGAAAATAATAAAAAGCGGGGCTTTCGTTGAACTGGAACCTGGACTTGAGGGCTTCATTCACGTTTCAAAAATGAGTTACACAAAACAGGTGAAATCTCCTGAAGAAGCGGTCAAAACAGGTGATCTGGTACAGGTAAAAATCATCAGCATTAACAAGGATGAAAAAAGAATAGGTCTTCAGCTTATAACGGGTGAAGCAGATCCCTGGCAGCTTCCCGAAAACGAATTTACCGGCAAGACCCATATTGGTATAATCGAGTTTGTCAAGGGAAACGGTGCCAACGTCAGGCTGGAAAACGGCATGCTGGGCTACATACCCAGGGATAAACTGGCAGCCAGGCAGACGGATATACAGAAGGATTTCCCCGTTGGTTCGGAAATAAAAGTTGTTGTCGAGGAATTTGACAGGAACAATAAAAAGCTTATTCTCAGTGCTATCGGGGCACTGAGAAAGGAAGAACTGATTGAGCTGCAGGAATATCAAAAAAACAATGCTCCCCAGGGAGGATCAAGTCTGGGTAATCTCTTTAAGGATAAGTTTGATGATCTCCAGAAAAAGATCAATAAATAGCCTATGATCAGATTAAAAAGCGGAGTTACCATTCCCTATAACAAGGATTTTGATTTCTTTTTCAAAAACCTGCTGGATGGAATAATAGATGAATCACGAAAAATAGTGGATAACTCTGCAACTCCTGAAGATACGATGGAAGGCCTTAACGAGGTTTTCCTGAAAGAAATGATGGATAACTGCATCTTCGTCACCCATCAGTTATTCGAACTTGCCAAAGAATATGAGGAAATGTCAAAATTTATGGTTTCGGGTTTTATTTTCAACAGTCTTCTGCTAGTAATTCAGACAAATAAAGTCCTGAGCGATGAAGCCGAGGAGGATAACGGCGAGACCATCCATTGATCAGTCATACTGACTATAAAAACCGAAGCAGTTTATCAAAAGAATCCTGGTCTATTTTTTGCATTTTCTTTTTAATATCAGCATATGTTTCGTCCCTCCGTATTTTCAGGACAACGCTTATTGCATCGCCCTCAAAGAACTCCGGGAACTTTATTTCCAGATCTTGCCCCTTCATGGAATCAAGCAGTACTTCCACATCGGCCCATAAAGACGCATACTCGGGATACCTTATCCTATGCAGCGCCTCGAGTATATAATTTTCAGAACCGCGGGGGTCATCAATTAAAGTGGGATTTATCTTTTCCATCCATGCCACAGTACCATCACGCCGATAGATATCCTGGATCATTTCAACGGCCTTTTTGAAAACATTCACCCGCAGCTGTACATGGCAAAGCCACTGCGCCATTATACCCTGCGCTTGCTCTGGCAGCCGTAGAAAATATTTTATTATTTTAAAGGATAAATCACGCGCATCAAAATATTCTCTCACGACCTGTGGAAGCCGGAACACGCCTTGAATATCCGGGGAGGTGCTGATAAAATCACGGGGAATGCCCAATCCTGCAGTTCCCGTATGAAGGCATTCCGTCATGGAAGCATTAAAATAATCTTTCATCACAAACAATACCTTCATTTTCCCCGCAGGGCCCAGTTCATTATGATATGACTTTACTACTGCATTGGCTATGAATTCCTGTAACTCTATCCTATCCGACACATGGGCCTCTACACGATCAATGCCGGCAAGAGAGGCGGCCTTCAGACGGTTGAATCCATCAATGATGCGGCATTCACCGCTCCCTGTCTTTAATAATACCGGCGACTGTAATATCCCGTACTCCCGAACTGAACGCAGGAGGTCGTCACTGACCGCATTTCTGCTGATCCTGAAATACTCATCGGATACATTAATATCCTTTATCATTAGGGTCGACAATGATCTTCTGTTATGCATAGGGTGTTTCCATTGCAGCATTACCGGAAAATTAGAATATTAGATCAGACCTTCCAGGAGGCTTCCCACCTGATCGGGATATATAACGGTTATCTTGGAAAGCCGGTTCAGCGTACCCTCAGCTGCGGGGGTCAGGTTGCTGGTGGTGACAAAAAGCCCCTTCACTGCCTTGGCGTCATTTATCGCCTGGGCAAAATTCCGAAGCGGTATCTCGCCTACATTTGTTCCCTTCCACCGCCGGACCCAAACAAGAACCTTCTTGCCGTCCTCATTGGAATGAACCATAAAATCCACACCATCGGCTTCCCTGTAGGTGAGAAGAATCTCATCAACAGTATATCCCAGCTTCTGAATCATTCTGCTTGCAATGATTCTGAATTTTTCCGTATCGGTTTCGCAGAGTACATCCATCCTTTCCGTATCATCATAGGACATATCATCACGAGAAGCACCCTGTTTTGACGATTTTGTTTCCGAAACTCTCGCCCTGACGATAATACTTTTAAGGTCAAAACGTTTCCCGCTTTTGAGCCCGCATATATTCCAGATAAAATTCTCCGGGAATGCATCCTTGATCCAGTCATCTATATAATTCATCACTGAATCATATAACGGCTCTGTTTTTTTTCTCGGATCTACATCCATCTCTTTCCTCAGGAGGGTGGTAAGCTTCTGTACATCCTTATAATTTCTATCTAACTGATACAACTGGTTCCAATAATCATAGGCCTGCTGCGTTTTTTCAGCTCTTATAGATGCAAAACCCAGGTCATACAGGAGTACTGATACTTCATCGTCATGCTCGGATTTTCCTGCCATTTCCAGCAGCTCTTCAAAATATTTGATCCCATTTTCCGGTTTCCGCGCCTGCACATATAAAAATGCCAGGAGCCGTTTGGCAATAATTATAGCATTCTTATCCTTCGAGTTTTCCGCCACCGCCTTTGCGTAATTTATGGCCGTTGAAAAATCTTTTTTCCTCTGGAGAGTAAAAGCCATGGAAATATTGCCGATATCGGAAAGAGGTTCAATAATCAGCGCTTCCTTGAAATAGTATTCCGCATCGGTCGTCTTATGATTTTGATAGCTGGCCATTCCAGCGCCAAAATACATTTCAAAGCTTTTATCCTTTGTGCTTTTTAACAGCCGATCAAAACTCTTATAAGCCAGATCAAATACTTCCTGCCCCAGGGAAATAAAACCGACCTGGTACTGCGCCTCAATATCGCCGGGATAGGCACGGGCTATTTCATAATAGCAATTAAAGGCCTTTTCGGTTTCTTCCCGGCTGAGATACGCTTCAGCAAGCTGTCTCAGCACTTCGAATTTATCCACTTCATGACTGAATTTATTGATCTTTATAATCTCTTCGAAGTGCAAAACTCCCTGGTCTATCATCTTATTGGCGAAATACAGTTCTCCCAGCTTGTAATGAACGACAGAATTGGCAGGATTGCTTTCGAGCATCTTTTTATATTCGACAACAGCCTCATCGAACATGTTCTGGTCAATAAAGCCCTGCGCCCTGTTCAAGGGATTCAAACGGGGTGCCAGGTAATAAATGTAATATACTATGGCACCCAGAATAATAATTAATGTGACCAAAATGGGAAACAACATTATAGTATCGCTTAGTTTTTTATTTTCCGAACCGGAAATACTGCACAGCTTCTTAATCAGCATGGGCAAAATATCCGGGAAAGAATATGCCTGCTTATATTTTCGTCAAAAAGTGCGGTGAATTATTACGAAAAAACGAAGAGTAAACTCATTTTATAAAACGAATTATTGAAGGCCATCCATTAATCAGGAAGGAGTTGTCGTAAAATTTCTTTAAAATGAAATCATCCCCCTCCACTATTTTTGTCTTGAAGGGCAATGTAATCAGTATTTCCGGGGGAACATATTTCGGCAGTTTATCGAAATGAAATTGAACCTCATTCTGGGTCGTTGCCACCCTGAAGCTGATTCCACCAAAACGCGATGGGGCATCTTCAATAATGATATCCTTACCCGGAATAAACCATTCCTCCAGGGGAACGGGGAATATCTCGAGTCGTTCCGGCAGATCAATAAAAATAATATCCCTGAGCAGGGAAAAGAGTTCAGCACTTATTATTTTCGAACATCCATCACCCCAGACACCATTCATTGAACCGGGAGACACAAACTCCGGCAGGCAGAAAGTTTTACCGCCCACTTTAAATATTTTTTTCAGGATATCATAAATACGCTTATCATTCATCCTTAATATATTATGCGCGATAAGAATACTGGAAAATATATCAATGCCCAGGGATTTAACGTGGATGGGGATGGACTTATAATATCCGAATATGGTATTGATAAGCTTCTCCAGTTCATTTCTGGAGAGTGATTCCGTAAGAAAAGGATATGCCGCATAAATATCCGTATAAAAGAAATCGTTGCTGATACTGCTCCCTTCCACGTATTTAGCGCGAACATGTTCAACAAAAAGCCCCTGCAGACGCTTCGATTCCTGCAGGAATCTGTTCTCATCGCCAAAAATTCCCATACATCGCGAGATATACGAAAAATAATAAAGTGAACTGGCAGCCAGAACAAGATCATGATACTGGGGACTTTTGACGAGGTAGGTTTTCAGTGAATTTTCCGAAAGGTCCCTTATATTCTTTATAGGGCCAAAAAAACGGAAAACATGCCCGGCCAGATCCTTCACGTATTGATAATTTTTCTGAATATAATCAAGATCCCTGGTATGCATGAAATAATCGGCAAAAATGCCAAGCAGATAGCAACAATCGATGGCCCCATTGAATTGTGGTGATTTCTTATTAAAAGAAAATCTTTCTTTTATCTCTTCCATAATTTTAAGGGATTCACGGTAATATGCCATGCGGTTAAGTCCCCGGGAAATATAGTACAGGGATCTGCAGTTCATTGCATTCTGCGTATCGCCGTCAGGATAAATATCCCTTTCAATCACACCCAGCATATTAATTTTTAAAGTGTTAAACCAATCCTGGATGTTCCTGTCAGGGAATTGCAGTACAGCCCCTTCCTTCATTCTCATTTTTATAAAAGATGAAAATTCATTTTTCAATACGGCAGGATCACATGGTCCCGGAGAGATACCATCCTTTCCGCTCAAACCGATTCGGAAAACAATTCCCTTCTCATTTTTACTGAGTTTAAAACCAAGTCCCAGTGTGGCCAGCCCGTTCTCACACTGCGTTGATGTGGAATCTTCACGCAGCGCTACATCCACATCCCCCTTCGCACCGGACCCGGAAAGTACGAAATCAGGAGAAGTTTGCAATGCTATGGTGCTCCTGCCGTTTATGGTGACCACCCTGCTCGCGCTGTCGTAGGAAACGCTTTCGGCCGTTCCGAGATTCAGAATATTGTACGGGCGTACAACAATCATAATCGAGGCGTTCTTTGTCTTTTCCTTCAACCTGCACTGAACATCAATGACACTCTCATCGATAGTACTGCGCGCTCCTATCATCGTAGTAGTAACAGTGAAAAGCCTGTCCTTCCAGGCAATTTTACCCACACCGGTTTCCGTTTCTCTTTCAATAGTAACGGATTGATGCCTGTCCTGGGCGCGATAGATATCACCACCGATAACCATCCATATTTCAATGGAGCAGCTACTGTCCGAGGTGCATATCATACCCGAGGGATCGATCTGCAGTTCTTCACGGGATATGAGATTTGAAAAGGCGACCCATTGATGCAGGTGATTGTTCAGGAGAAGCGGAGGATAAACGGGAACGATATTATTGCTGTTGACATCTTCAGAGTCTATCCAGGCGGGCCATTTAAATAAAGGGAAACGCTGAAAAAGGGAATAGTTATCTATTCCCTTTTTAATATTCTCAAGCGATGGCAGCAGTTTTTCCGTATCTACTTTTTCGTTGTATCCGGCAGCATCAGTCATAAACTGAACAGGTCCATTCACTCTTTTGTTGATTCCAATTTTCAATTTTACTGCCAGGACAATTTCAAACTATTCGTTTTTGAAGGATTGCAGGGCTTCTTCCTCGTTATCATAAATATCAAACATATCCATAAGTTCAACAACTTCAAAAATCTTCTTTACGGCATTATTCATGTTGGACAGCTTCAATTTACGCTTTGATTCCTTCAGAACTCTCATGGTGGAAACAAATATTCTAAGACCTGAACTGCTCATATATTCCACATCCTTCAGGTTCAGAAGCAGATGACATGCCGGATCATCCTGAATAATTTTATTTATTTCTTTTTCAATGTCCGCGGAAAGATGTACATCTAGTCTACCGGCCAGGTAGATAACCGTTACATTCCCTGCTTTTTTAATATTCAATTCCATTGTGGTCTCCTAATCCCCCTCGACATTCTATTCCTGATCAACAATACTAAATCAGAGATAATTATAAATCAACAAAAAAATTCCAATTACAACAATTATTCAAGTCCCTCTCTGGACTGTTTTTTAGTTATAACCAGCCCAAAAACAGTGATTAGTGTGATAGCGATAAAAATAATGCCCAGAATAATAACTATCATATGTCCCTGCTGGCCCAACATAGCGGCACCTGAAGAAATTGCCTCAGCTTCACTTCTTTTAATTAGCACAACAATGCTCTGTTTGATAAACAAAATCGAAGCCAGAAAAGGAAACAGCAGTCCGTTATAATAAATAAGCCCCCTGTATTTGAGCGGATCAAAAAGCGGCAATACCATGGCAACACCGCTGGAAAACAGGAGAGCTGCCGAGGCCCTGGAGATATAATAGAGTGGACTCACCAGTTCATGGTCCTTAACAAGATCAAGCCAGTTTTCCGATACGTTTTCAGCAAAAAACTCTATAACTGTCAGTGGTGAAATATAAAACAATGCACCCATTATGATATATACCAGGCCTGTTATCAACACAATTACCTGTAAAATATTTGTAGACCTTGATCTCATAGAAAAAATCTCCCTCGTGTTTTTAGCGTTCCCTTTTCCAGTTATTTCGATAAAATTGCCCGCGATAGTTCCGATGATCGTTCCAGCAGGCTCTCAAGCCTGAATTCTTCTTCATCAACCTCTATCACATAATTTCCATCGGCAAGGTCACTGTATTTTTCATCATATTGTCCATCTTCCAGAAAATCAATATATTTCTTATAAAATTCGAGGACTTTGCCGCTTCTGTACCTGAGGGTGCTCCTGTTATTTATAGAGACAAATGATATCTCATCAACATCGGTTCTGTACAGATCCTCCACCATGGCCTTGTGGAGGGGATACCCTGAACTATACATAGTACCGCCAATATTTTTCGATTCAAAAATCGGGTGTATCAGGAACGACGCTTCAAATAGATCCTTTATGTATCCGGTACTGAAAATTCTCCGGGCATTCTTTTCCGTATCATGCAGAAGCACTGTCGGAACGGTATTGTACATTTCTATCCTGTTTTTACCGCATAAATCAGCGGCAATCCGGGAAATGCCCCCGTTTTTAAAAATATGTTTTTCGGGAAAAGTGATATCAAGATATCCGTTTACCTTTTCCTCGTCAAAGAACCGGCTTATGTTTTTTATGAATCCTTCAGGATCGTTGCTGACGACATAGAGTGCCGATACAAGGTAACTAAATGAAGAGGTATACAGCATGTCAAAGCTTTTATCAAATTCATCTAACGTTTTTATAAAGCCGCTCAGTATAACGGACTCCAGCATATTGGGCTCGAGAACAAGGGCTTTTCGTTTTTTGTTAATGAGCCCGGTAAAAATACCGCAGGCTCCTTTTTCAGTGATGGTGCGAAGCGTCTTCATTTCTATTGATTCAGTAAAATTAAATTTCTCCAGGATGTATCCCCCGGAGAAATTCCTGATCTCACCCTCATTGTATTCATTAGCCACATAATAGACCCGTTGCCCGTCATTGAGAACACTGTCGAATAAGGAGTAAACCTCCTCCCGCTCTTTCTTCTTAATAATCGTGAACAGGACGTCCGTATCTTCAAAGGCGCTGTTACGCAGCTCGGTATCAAAATCTGACAGGTCCAGGATTATATATTTATATTCCTTGGACAGATAAAAAAGTATGGGGGAAATAATTCCTGGATCGACCTTCACCTTTGATCCCGAGGCGATATTAAAAAGAAAAAGATTATCATCGACCTTTTCAATCCGCTCCTTCAGGACCTGCTCCATTGATGAGCCTTCTTTCTGCTTCTGTGAAAAGGGAGAGGTGATTTTTGCATCAAGATAATCAAAAACGGATTTTCCCGAGTATGACATATCAAGAATGATGGTCTTGCCGTGCCTGGAAAGATCGAGTCCCAGGAGTGAGGCAAAAAATGATTTTCCCGATTTTTCATGGGAGCTGTAAATCGTGACAATCCTGCTCCTCTCGGTAAAATATTTTTTTCCCACATCGGATATTTCCAGCCCGATACGGTTTATTGTCCTGACATATCCCCGCAGCGCTTTATATGAAGTAACAAAAAACCTGTACAGATCCTCCTCGTTTATAATGAGAAGAGACGCATCGATGACAGCTCGTACCGAACCGTGCTGCCGGTTGTCCGTCAAAGGAATGTTCCCGAAGAAAGATCCGGGTGACAGGTATACAACATCGCTTCCGGCGATTGCCTCTATTTCGAAAACACCGTTGATGACAATATTAAATGAATTTATTTTTTTCAGTTCGAATCGCTGGCCTTTTTTAATATGAGATATCCTGGCGACCTTTTGCAGATAAAAAATTTCATCATCGGAGCAATGCCGGAAAAGTGGAACGTTTCTGAGTAATTTATTTGCGATATCCATTTTATTTGACGGAATGCATTATATTTTTTTTAGCATCTCAACCAGGTCCGCTTTAGTCAATGTCTCGATGGGACGAGTATTAGCGAATTCCAGGGCCTTGGGGGAATATTCACCCGTGGTGATTATCATGATGCGGGTGGCATTACGTGGTTTCATAGTCTGATATAACTTCCGGAGAACTGAGTCCTGAATGATTTCAGTTGTCCTGATAATGCGTATTATCCTGTTGGATTGCCGGGCGTTTCTCCACTTTCCCTCTATCTCTGTCGCAATCATTTCGATTTCCGTATCGCTGATTATATCAACATCGGTGATGGTATATCCCAGTGCCGTAATCATTTTTCTGCACATATGTTCAAACTGTGAAAGTCCGGCGATGAGGAAATCCTTTATGCGGTCATCCTGCCGGAATTCTGAAAAACCTTTCAATTTCTCCTGGACATCACGGAAATTCTTGTTCACTTCTACTATCTTTTCCCAGTTATGTATCGCCGCATGTATATCCCGCATTTTTTCCTGACACTCAGCCAGGAAATAACGAAGATTAAGCTCCGTCTCACTGCCTGACCGGGCGAATTTTAATCCCCTTTCAAATTCAGTGGCGGCCTTGGGATACTGCCCCCGCTCGAGGTGACATGATCCCTTGGCGAGAAAGCTCTTCACTTTCAGGTCATCGCTCTTCTGGGCCGTTTCAAATTCCTTAATAGCCCACTCGTAATCTCCCTGCTGACGAAGCACAAGTCCCAGAAAATAATGAGCCTTGTAATTCGCCGGATTAAACTTTATAGTATTGATAAGCATCTGTTTCGCATCGGCATAGGCTCCATTCCTGTAATACGTCTGCCCCAGGAAATAATATGACATCTCGTGCTTGCTGTTATTGGATATGCTTTTCTTGAAGAAACCGACGGCCTTGTCCAGTTGATTGGAATTAAAAAATATCTGGCCCAACTCGTAATAATGCTCATAATTGGCCGGATCAATTTTTGTCAGTATAAGGTATTCCTTGCGCGCCTCTTCAATAGCCTTTTTCTCTTTAAACATTCTTCCAAGAGTCGATCGTACATATATTTCACTTATCATATCATCATAGCGTCCAAGCTTTAACACCTGCCGGTACTCAACGATGGCATATTGACTATTTCCCTCTTTTGCATAAGCCTCGGCCATGAGGAAATGGGCATGGGGATTCCTATCATCTTTTTCAATAATTTCGGTCAGTTTTTTTATAGCCAGCTTGGTCTGTCCGGCCTCGATCATAGTGGCTATTTCATCAATTTTTTTGGGGAATACAATGGTGTTCAGGACATAGTAAATTATCAGTCCCAGCACGATGAAAAACATGAAAATTATTGCATAAGTAAAAATCATATCGATTGAAATCCTTTTCTCCCGATTCCCCGCTTGCAAGGGAATAACAATCCCGATTTAACGGTTTTTCATATATCCTGATTTAATCATTATACTAAAAAGGTATATATGTCAACACACTTACTGAATATATGCCAACAACCCACTACATTATTTTGCATATATGATTCCGATGTATTTAAAATATTGTCTTTCAAAAATCTCATATCCCGAAAGAACAAAAAATTTATATTGACAAAAACACCATTCCAAAAAATATTACCTATCGATCTTAAAGGGGGCGTAGCTCAGTTGGGAGAGCGCTTGAATGGCATTCAAGAGGTCAGGGGTTCGATTCCCCTCGTCTCCACATTAACCCGCCTTATTCGGCTTTCTTCTCCAGTTCGTTCCCATGCAATGTAACGAGCTTTTCCAGATAATATGTTCTTTTCCCCGTGGGAATAACAACCTGCACCTCATCGCCTACGGTCTTATTCTGCAATGCAAGTCCCACCGGCGATGAAAGTGATATCTTCCCTTCCGATGGATTTACTTCGTTTGAAGACACAAAGGTAAACTCTACCCGGTCATCGGTATCGCGGCTGATAACCGTTACGGTGGAACCATACCCGACCCTGTCGGCGGGCAGGCTGGACAGGTCTATATCATTGAGCTGAGCCAGCTGCTGTCCCAACTGACCAATCCGGGCCTGGACAAAAGACTGTCGTTCCCTTGCCGCATGATATTCGGCGTTTTCCTTCAGATCGCCATAGGCCCGTGCCTCGGCTATCACTTTGGGCAGTTCAATCTTGAATTCATATTTGAGCTTATCCAGCTCCGCTTTTATCTTCTTTTTCTTCTGTTCTATTTCATTGCTTTCATTGCTTTCATTGCTCATGGACTGTCCCCTGTTATGTAATATTTATCACCAAGAATGCCTTCAATTGGAATTATTGATTTTAATGAGAATTTTGATTTTTTTATCCTGATCTTTTTTTACGGTAAATCCGTTATCTTTTAAAGATTTTTCAATCTTATAAGTCATTAAATCAACAATTTTTTTATTCATGCTGTTCTTCCTTGAACTTTTATAGGTGGGCAGAGATGCCCATAAAATCCGTTTTCCGGCATATATTATGCCATTATTTTATTTTCGGCTTAAAGGCGGTATGAATTGAGGTTGAATACTCCGGTTCAGTCAAAAAACCTGCCGGGAAGGCGCCAAGATTTCCAGCAATACGGGGCTGAACAGATTTTTCATGCGTCTAATCTTTGAAACCATGTAAATAAACATAAATGCCAGGATAATTCCCGCAATACCGCCCACGGCGGAACCTGATTCCGTTTCCATGGCCATAGCGGGCGCCAGCATGGACCCTGCTACCGCCCCCCCGATAAGAAATATAACCGGTAAAAGGTACAACAGGACCGATGCCAGAACAACACCTTTTTCTTCTATTCTGAAGGACACCATATCGCCGGGAGAAGCCCCGAGGGTATTTTCTATCCACAATCTTTTTTTCCGGGAATCACCTCCTGTCAGACAGGTATCTTTTGCTGCGCAGGAACTGCATCCCGTTTCGGGAGCCGATTCCACGAGAATCTTTCCCTTGTTTAGTTCAATTACTTTTCCACATTCAATATGCATGCCACCTATCCTTTACAGCCTTGCTCCCCGGCCACTACTCATCATTGCTGATCTACGGGCAGAACAACAACTTTACCATATTGTGCCAGTTTTTCCGCCAGTTCTTTTTTTCCTATAACCACTTTAATCAGTCCGTATTGCAGCAATTCACGGTCAAATTTCATAATATCGGCGGCAGAGACCCCTTCCACTTTCAGGGGATAGGTGCTGAAGTAATCCACGGGTAGTCGGTTGTACGCCATTTCAATATAGTTATTGAGCAGATTCAGCGTCGTATCAAAATTAAATATGTAGCTGTTGTTGATACTGTTTTTCGCCCAGGTTAGCTCCTCATCAGACACCGGTTCACTGGCCATTTTGTTGATATTTTCAAGAAGAAGAGATAAAACCGTTCCAGCCTCGTCATTCCTGGTCTGCGCATAGGCAAGAAACACACCGCTTCTGAACCGGGCCTTGTAAATCGAGGCAACAGCGTATGCCAGGCCCCGTTTAACCCGGATCTCACGCATCAGATGTGAATTGAAGGAACCGGCCCCCAGTATATAGTTCATCACGATCATGGAATGATGACCGGGATGGTTGATATCGGGAGCTGCTGTTCCCACTACAACCGTCGCCTGGGGCAGATCCTTGGGATATAAAAAAACAGTAGTGCTGTTAGCCTTCACAGACTGCAGTGCTTCTTCATTTTGCGATGGATATTCAATTGCCACTCCCTTTTTCAGGGATGAAAAAGCAAGGGTAACATTGCCGCTTACGCTCTGCAGATCCGAAGGCGATGAGATGCCCATAATAAGGTTGCTCCCGATAAAATACCGCGCCCAGGCATTTTTCATATCCTCCATACTGTAAGATTGAACTTTCCCGGCCGTGGGAACGGAACCGTAACCCTTCCCCTGGAATATTATCTCCCTCGTTTTCTCAAAGGCAATAGTGGCCGGATCATCGTAACGCCGTATGATATCATCGGCTACAAGATTTTTTGCCATTTTCCAGTGCCGTTCATCAAAGTTGGGCCTGTTGATGATATCCCCGACAATATCAAAGGCCTCTCTCTCAAAGCGGCGCAGCACCTGCAGAACAATAACCGTATTTTCCCACGATGCCTGGACGGAAAAATTACCCCCCATGGCATCAATTTTTTCATGGAGTTTTTTTCCGGGATATTTTTCCGAACCTGCAAGGTTGATCATCCGGGCAATGCAGTCTGCCATCCCGGCATTGTCCCCCGATTCGTAGAGCCGTCCAAAACCAAAGGAAGCGGCAATCACCACCTGGGGCACATCATCATGGATATAAAAAGCCCTGACGCCATTCGCAAGATTGATGGATTTAACCTCGGGGAGATTAAAAGCACCGGGCACAGAATCATTTCCCGCGGCCGGCCTGCTATCGGAAAGAAAAACCAGCACGACGACCGGCAGGATTAGCAATGATAATTTTTTTATATGTGCTCTGATCATTGTTTCTTCTCCTTCCTGCTGTCCTCCAGGATGCCCACTATCCGGTTTTCAGCCTTGATATATTTCCGCATAACTGTTCGAATATCCTTAATGTTGGTCTTTTTAATATTCTCCAGGTATGAGCTCACATAATGCCAGTCATTGAATACAGTCTGATAATGGCTGAGAAGACCGGAAATCTGTTTACTGGAGGAGAGACCGAAAACCATCTGTGATTCCATCTTGTTGACGGCCTTTTGTATTTCATCTTCGGTCACATTCTTCATCATATCCTCAAGCACTTCATACACGGCCTTTTCCATATCCTGAGGCGCCGTTCCATTTTTTGGCGCGGCATAGATAATGAATAGATTGTCATACCTGGAACCGGGAGCACCGTTCCATGATTCGACCGAGGTGGCCAACTGTTTATCCAGCACAAGGGTCCTGTAGAGCCTTGATGAATCACCGCCCGTGAGAATCTCGGAAATCACATCAAAGGTGTAATCGTCCACCTGGGGATAGGTCGGTTTATGCCAGCCCATTATAATATAGGGACTCGATTCGAATGTGACTGTAAATCTCTTTTCACCTCTCTGCGGCGGTTCAGCGATGGTGATCGACGGGGGATCGGGCCTCGATTCCATGCTGCCGAAATATTTTTCCACCACGCCGAATGTTTTCTCCACATCCTGGCTTCCCACGATGGTTATGGTCATTCTTGACGGCGTGTAATATGTCCGGTAAAAATTTCTCACATCGCGGATTGAAAGAAAGGGAATGTTGGATTCCCACCCGATTGTGGGATGCCTGTAGGGATGCGCCGAGAAGGCCTGGGAAAGAAACTGCTCGAAAAGCAGGCCCGTTCCGCTTGATTCATACCGCATGAGCCGTTCCTGGATGACATTATTCCTCTCAAGATAATATTCGCGAAAAATGGGGTTCCTCAGCCTTTCCGATTCAATACGGGCCCAAAGATCCAGTTTCGATGCAGGAAGTTCTATATAGTATCCCGTGCTGTCGCGCGATGTGGAAGCATTGAAGCCGACCCCGCCGTTTTCACTGTATAATTTATCATAGGGAGAGTTTACCACAAGGGGGCTGTGCCTTGCCTGCAGTTCCTTCAACTCCTTTTCAAGACCGGGGATCATCATGTTCCCGGGATTCACGAGACGAAGCCGGTCCAGTGTTTCTCCCACTGCCTCGATCCTGTCAAGAATGACCTTTTCCTTTTCAAAGTCCACGGTGCCCAGCCGGTCAGTCCCCTTGAAAAGCATATGTTCCAGCAGGTGTGCCGCTCCGGCCGTTCTGTAATTTTCATCGGACGATCCAACCCGGAAAGAGATTTCAAAGGCAAGCGTGGGTGTATATCCCCGGTTGAGCATGATAACCGTTATGCCGTTCTTCAGTTTCCTTTCCACGACATTTTTATTCAGATACTCGCCGGCATCCCGTATTTCCCCGTAGCCCGTTCCCGCAAGAAAGGGCACCACACAGGCTATAACCAGCGCAGTTTTTATTTTCCGCATATTCCGCCTCATTTAATAATTTTATCTCAGCGACAGTTCACGTACACAGACAGGGGTATTTCACGATTGGCGTTCCGCTTCGTTCTTTTCATCGCGCAGTATTTCCTCGGCTAGTATCTTCAGCTTTGGAGAGACCTTGACCGGAGGAAGTTCCATCTTCTGTTCCTTGTTCTTTCCCATGAGTCTTCCCAGGGCAAAGACCATCCGTTCATAAATCTCCTGCACCTTGTCCTGGCGATTGACCATCTTATAGAACTTCAGCGCGAAAAGGGGCTGCCTTTTATCATAAAAAAAATGGTCAGCCACACGGGTCAGACCGTCGCGATATCCCGTCTGTGCAAAAATTTTTGCCGCCATTTCAATATCACCCTTATTGAACAGCTCATTCCCCTTCCGGATCAGCTCCACTCTCATTTTCGTATCCATATTGTTATCCATCCCTTTTATAAGGCAATCCTCTCAATTAAGTATCGATCCTTTTGCTCAAAAAAAGAATTTCTTTATACCGGAAGAGGTTTTTTCATCCAAATTTACCTTGACAAACCCGGTTTGGTATAAGCCTTTATTTGAAAAAACAACATGTATTATTCAGTGCTCCCTGGGGAGTAATAGTTACAATATTGCGGAGTTAGGCATGTATCCAATAATATTCAAGTACAAATTTCTTACCGTGGGCGGCTACGGAATAATGCTGGGGCTGGGTTTTTACATAGCCTTTCTTCTCCTCGAAAGAGAGTTCAAACTTCGCAAAATGGACCCTGAGCTGGCATACAAAATCCTGCTTACGGTAATCCCTTCAGCCATTGTAGGCGCAAAGATATTCCATATTTTTGAAAACCTGGATCAGTTTTTTCAGGACCCCGCCGGCATGATCTTTTCCGGTGCCGGGCTTTCCGTTTATGGCGGATATATCGTGGCCATCCTCGCTTCCATAGTAGTTATCATCAAAAACAAGGAAAATGTGCTCAATGTGCTTGATATTGCCTCAGCTCCCATGGCCCTGGGATACGCCATTGGAAGAATCGGCTGCCACGTTTCAGGAGACGGCTGTTACGGTATCACCACAACATCTTTTCTCGCTACGGCCTATCCCAACGGCATTGTACCTTCAACAGCAGCGGTTATCCCCGCCCCGCTCTTTGAATCACTCGTATCCTTCATTATTCTGATAGTGCTTCTCCAGCTGAGAAAGCGCGAGCTTCCTTTCGGTTTGATTTTCTTCACCTATCTCATCATGAACGGCATGGCTCGTTTCAGCGTCGAATTCTTCCGCCTCAACCCGAAAGCGGCCTTCAGCATGACCCAGGCGCAGATAATTGCCATTTTCTTCTGCATTACGGGGATAATCGGTATATATCTTGTCAGAACAAGATCGGGAAAACAGGTGTGATAAAGGGTGTACTGTTTCTCCTGTCATCAGCAATAGGTTTTGCCGCATCAACGGCCTTTGCCAAAATCGTTACCCGCGGGTCACAGGTACAGGCCGTTGAAATCACCTTCTTCCGCTTTCTATTGGGCCTCGGTGTAGTTTCCCTTTTTGTCATCAAAGAAGAAAAATCCCTGAGACCCAACAACATAAAGTATATTCTTCTGCGGGCCGTATTCAACACCGCCGCCGTTATCTTTTTCTTCCTGGGCGTCCAACACACCACCATCACCAAGGCGAACCTGCTGAACATGACCTATCCCATTTTCGTTTTTCTCCTGTCACCTTTTATAAACAGGGAGAAAACATCCATGATATATTTTTTGTTTCTCCTGTGCACCATGGCGGGACTATATCTTGTCGTAATTCCGCAAAACGGTCTTTCCCAGTTTTCCCAAATAAACGCCGGTGACACCTATGCTCTCATTTCCGGTATTCTGGCCGCATTCGCCATCACATCGCTTCGCGAGGCCCGCAAGCATGATTCCAGCTATATAATTCTCTTTTATCTCATGCTCATCGGCACCGTTTGCAATGCCCTGATCGTCGTTCCCTGCTTTATCATCCCCCGGGGCATGATACTTTTTTACGTCATCCTGTCGGCCCTATTCGCGGTTCTTGGTCAGATCTTCATTACCGTGGGATACAAATACATCGATGCAGCGGCCGGTTCTCTCATTTCATCGAGCAGAATTATTTTCGCCCTGCTGCTGGGGGTCATTTTTCTATCGGAAGAGCTGAACGCACGAATTATGTTGGGTGGGACAGTCATCATAATTTCCCTCTTCGGCGTCAGTGGAATCTGGAAAAAGTGGGTTAGGCAGGAGAAAGCCGCAACCGGCAATCAATAAAAAAAGGCATGGTTTATAGCCATGCCTTCCCGAATCAAATCAAAAAAATATTCCTATTTGATATTATACTTCTTCTTAAATTTCTCAACACGTCCGGCCGTATCAACAAGCTTCTGTTTTTTGGTATAAAACGGATGACAGTTGGAACAGATCTCCACATGCAGATCCTTTACTGTGGAGCGGGTCTTAATTTCATTGCCGCATGCACATTTAACCACCGTTTCGTTATATACGGGATGTATTCCTTCTTTCATTTCCTTACTCCTTTTAGCCTGTGCTAATCTTATGAATTCATAGCCTTAAAGAAAGCCTTGTTATTCTTTGTAGATCTCATTTTGTCAATAAGCAGTTCCATGGCCTCTGTCGAACTAAGCGATGAAAGAGCCTTTCTCAATACCCATAATTTATTTAACTCTTCTTCGTCAAGTAATAATTCTTCTTTTCTTGTTCCCGATTTATTGATATCAATCGCCGGGAATATGCGCCTGTCGGCCAGTTTTCTGTCCAGATGAAGCTCACAGTTACCGGTTCCTTTGAACTCCTCAAAAATAACCTCGTCCATGCGGCTTCCCGTATCAATAAGGGCCGTTGCCAGAATTGTGAGGCTTCCGCCCTCCTCAATGTTACGGGCTGCCCCGAAAAATCTCTTCGGTTTATGAAGGGCGTTGGAATCAACACCACCTGAGAGTATCTTGCCGCTGGTGGGAACCACCTGGTTATAGGCCCTGGCAAGCCTGGTTATGGAATCAAGAAGTATAACCACATCCATTTTCCGCTCAACAAGTCTTCTGGCCTTTTGAATGACCATCTCGGCAACCTGAACGTGCCGGCTTGCCTGCTCATCAAATGTGGAGGATATGACCTCACCTTTGACCGAGCGCTGCATGTCCGTTACCTCTTCAGGCCTTTCATCAATAAGCAGGACGATGAGATATATTTCTGGATGGTTGCTGGTAATGGCATTAGCCATTTTCTGAAGCAGTATTGTTTTACCCGTTCGGGGAGGAGCGACAATAAGGGCGCGCTGTCCCTTCCCGATGGGAGTCATTATGTTCATTATCCGCATCTCAATAATATCCGCCGTGGTTTCCAGGTTGATGCGTTCCAGGGGATACAACGGTGTGAGGTTGTCAAATAGCACACGTTTATGAAGATTTTCCGGGTTCTCAAAGTTTACCGCCTCAACCCGCAGGAGGGCAAAAAACCTTTCATTATCCTTGGGCGGTCTGATTTGGCCCGTGATTGTATCACCGGTTTTTAATCCGAACAGCCGTATCTGTGAGGGGGATACATAAATATCATCTGGGCCGGGAAGATAGTTATAGTTGGGAGACCTGAGAAAACCGTAACCGTCATTAAGAATTTCCAGTACACCGCTGGAAAAAATAAGTCCCTTCTGTTCGGTCTGAAGTTTTAATATTTCAAATATTAAATCCTGTTTTTTCAGACCCGAGACTCTTTCCACCCCCAGGTCCCTGGCCAGAGTGGTCAGTTCCGAGATAGTCTTTGTTTTCAGTTCCGCCAGGTCGAGTTTCGGCCCTGCTACGGTTCCTTCTGTAAAAACCTGGGCTTCTATTTCAACATCAATATCGTTTGCTGAATTATCTTCTGTTTTTTGGTCACCGGCATCATTTTTTGAGCCGTTATTCATTGAACCATTTGAGCTACCGTTGGACACATTGCGAGTTCTGCCATTGGTGCTGTTACTGTGAGTTCTTGCCATAGAACACCTTTAATTATTAATTTGATTTTTGTCACGAGAAGACGGATAAAAGTTCTGTTTTTGAGTTATATTGAACGTAAATAAACCTGTTATTTTTGGAATTATTACCTGATGAGGTAAGGAGGCGAAAAAAAGAATCTGTTAACCGATCAAGTCACTGTTTCCATATTCTTAATATATGTCAAGATAAAATGAATAATAATTTTGTTAATTATTGGATTTTTTGAGGTCAATATTGAATTTTTTCATCTTCGTAGTCAAAGCCTGCCGGGAAATATGCAGTGAGTCGGCAACAACTTTCAGGTCTTTATTCCCCTTCAGTGCATTTACCAGCAAACGACGTTCCACGGAACTCATAATTTCATCAAGAGACATACCTCTTATATCTCCACCGGAAATTACAAGATCATCGGTACTTATCTGTTTGCTGTTACAGTAAATAAGAAATCCAATCTTTTTCTTTTTACTTATGAGCGGGATTTTTTCGTAATAGATATCCAGATCTTTATTATAAAAGTATACTTCTTTTGAATTTTTTCCAGTAAAAAAATCATTTTTATCGGAATCTTTCAAGGAATTTTCCACAAATACGGTATCTACCTCATTATTCTGCTTCTTTTTATATGCATCTTCGAAATGACTGTTATAAAAAATAGTCTTTCCCGTGTCATTTATGGCATACAGCGCGCGGGGAACATGCTCCAGAATAAGATAAATGATCCATTCCAGTACCTGTTCCTCTTTATGATTCTCAGCCTCATTCTGTATATCGGGAGTTTTTACCAGCGACTCACTGGCCATAAAAAGCTGCATTCTTGACCAGCGCCCCTGAACCTCACCAAAAAGATTGATGATGACAAATTCCCTGATTTTCCCGTATTCCAGGAGATCATCGAGGTTCATTTTCTGCGACAGCCTGGATATGAATTCATCTATTTTATAATGACTGGCCCTGTCTATATCACTGAGCTCGGAAACTACATCATCTTTTTTCAGTATACCCAGAAGCATTCCGCGTTTGGAAATCACCGGTATTATCGGCGTATTATGAGCGTAAAAAAGCCTCAAGATGTCTTCAGGCTTTTTATCATCCTTGGCATAGGGATTTTCTTCAAACTCGCGGAGTTCATCTTCCGGCGCCGATACATTCTCCACCGGCTTGTCCGAAGTAAAACCCTTTTGATCCTTATCGTTGTCTACCATTACAGACCCAGTACATCGTACATTGAATAGAGACCGGCCCCTTTCCCTTTCAAGAATTCAGCGGCCATAACCGCTCCCCTGGACAGGGTTTCCCTGTTGGTGGAACGAATGGTCAGCTCGATCCTTTCTCCCTGGCCGATAAAATAAACGGTATGCTCGCCCACAATGTCACCGCCCCTCAAGGCCATGACTGCAATTTCTTTATTGGTACGTTCGCCCACCAGGCCGTCACGGCCCGTGATTATTTGTGCATCTTCCATGCCGACCATGCTATTTTTTACTATTTCCGCCAGATGTTTTGCCGTGCCCGACGGAGCATCCTTCTTAAGACGGTGGTGCGATTCCAGAATTTCCACGTCATAAAACTCATTCAGTGCGCCCGCGGCCATTTCGGTCAGCTTAAACAGGACATTTACTCCCACTGCCATATTGGGAGAAAAAACCACGGGGATTTTCTCCGCCGCTTTTTTAATTATCCCCACCTGTTCGTCGGAAAATCCCGTAGTGCCGATAACCAGCCCCTTGCCATGCTCCTCCAGACAGGGAATGAGCTTCATGGTAGCTGCCGGCGAGGAAAAATCGAGGATACAATCGGCTGTGCCCGCATCTCCGGCATTTATGGGTTTAATGGTGACGCCGAAGGGATTTCCATGGACAAGGGTGTTCACGTCCCTGCCAATACAGGGTGAGGAAGCGGAGTCAAAAGCCACGGTAAGTTCGTGTCCCCGCTCCAGCGCCAGTTCCAGGATGGAAATGCCCATCCTGCCGCATATACCGCAGATTCCTATTTTCATGACAGTTTAACTCCATAATCGGTGAGCGCCCTGCGCAGAATAGCCCTGTTCTCATCGGAGATCTCGACCATGGGAAGCCTGAGGGTCCCCTCGCAATATCCTGCCATTTCCATGGCAGCCTTTATCGGGATGGGATTGGTTTCAATAAACATGGCCCGGCACAGGGGAAGCATCCGGTAAAAAAGTTCCCGGGCTCCCTCGATATCGCCTTCATTGTACAGGGTCACTACTTTCTTCACATCGGCGGGCAGAATGTTGGATAATACGGATATGACTCCCTTGCCGCCGATGGAAAGAACGGGCAGCAGGAGATTATCATCGCCGGAAAGAATAGTCAGATCCCCGCCGCAAAGTTCATGGAGATGCATCATCTGGACGATATCTCCCGAGGCTTCTTTCATGGCTACAACATTATCGACACGACTGATCAGCTCTTTCACGCTTGCGGGCAGAAAATTGACGCCGGTTCTACCGGGGATGTTATACAGGATAATGGGTATCTTGATAGAACGGGCCACCTTCTCAAAGTGGGCAATAAGGCCGCGCTGGGTCGGTTTATTGTAATAGGGATTGACCAGCAGCACACCGTCCACGCCGGAATCTTCGGCTGACCGGGAAAGACACACTGCCTCTTCCGTGGAATTGGCCCCGGTTCCCGCTATGACCTTCACGCGTTTATTGACAATTCTCACCACTTCTTTAATGAACTCCTTGTGTTCATTAAAAGACATGGTGGGCGATTCGCCCGTGGTTCCCATAGGAACAATGCCGTCTATACCGCCGGCTATCTGCATTTCAATGAGCCCTTCCAGGGCCTTTTGGTCTATTGCGTTATTTCTAAATGGTGTTATTAACGCAGTATTTACGCCTTCAAACATGGTCATACCTTTTATATAGTATCTGAATATAATCTCAGTGATGATCCATGCGGATCATCACTATTTAGTCTTTTTCCTGAGAGTCTGAGTCTTCTTTGTCTTGGCAGTATTATCAGCCTTCTTCCCGGGAACCTCTTCGGTTTTCAGGCTTGCCATGGCAGCCAGTTTTTCCCTGAATACATCCATATCGAAGAGTTCATCCTTGAAGTCTTCGGGGAAAAGATATATGATGAGGACGCGGGGCGCTCTCAGTTTATCCTCATTGGCAGGATAGCCGTAAACCTTTATCCAGTCATCACCGCCGTTCACCACCAGCCTGATTTCCTGGTTTTTTTTCAGTAATACCCCGCTCATTTCCACATCTTCATGCAGGATATAAATACCGCTTTCCAACTCCCTCAGCAGGGGCTGCTCGGTCTCTTTTACGAATGAAGAGCATGATGCGCCGAAAAGAAAAACGAGAAAAATAAATGTTGCTTTTTTAATCATTAAGAGACCGCCCTTTTCAATATATAAGGAAACCTCTATAAATTAGATTTTGGAGGCACCCATAAACTATTCTTTAAACAGTGAATCATTCTCAATTGTCAAGGAATAAATTATCCGGTTAAGGCTTATTTGTGATACGCTATTCCTTCACCCGTGGCCAGCAGCTTGTCTTCGGCCCCCCGGACCTCAACACGCCACACGCTCACCTTTTTCCCCACATTTACCGGCGAGGCCTCGGCGAATATTTTCTCTCCATCGGCGGCTGACGAGATATAGCTGATATTAAAATGCATGGACAGGGCCATGACACCCGTAGAATTGGAAGCCACTGCAAAGGCCTGGTCGGCGATGGCATAGATAATGGCGCCATGGGCCCTCTCAACGGCATTCAGGTATTCCGACTTGATCGTCAGAGAACAGAGGGCATATCCCTCCCGTACGTTTTCCACGTGTATCCCGAGAAAGCGCGCCATGGGGTCGGTGCCCACGACGTTTCGTGCGTATTCCACGGCATTGTCTACTATATTGCTCATTGCATGCTCCTGCCCTGAAAAAATAATTATATTCTGCGGTAGTACGGTTTATTCCTGGTTCGCATCAATGATGATCTGGGAATCGTAGGAACCATTATTGCCGAAAACCAGCATGGGGATGCCCGACGGGAAGGGCAACAGGGGACCGTAATTGAACAGATAATATTCCTTTGCCGACGCATCATCACCGTCATGGAAAAAATCGTAGCTGTCGTCATCGAGAATGAAATAGCTGCTGGTATTGCCGATCCTGTCCGGGAGGGTTACTTCTGTTACAGCCCAGTTGTTGTCGCTTTCGGGCAGTACAATCTCCCCTTTGAGTCCTCTGCCCAGTTTATAATACTTTTCCGTCAGCCAAATCCTGGCAAAATAATACCCATTCTCATTGTCGTAGCGGAGCATGATATCGGCTTCCCGGGGATCGCTTCTTTGTCCGGCGGGGATGACCTCGCGGATAACCGCCCTGCCGGCCGATTTCCCGGAATCCCCGAAGGCATTGTCATCATCGGCCCTGAAAACCAGTTTCAAAAAAGGATCTGACTCCTGTGATATTTCCTCCAGGCTCAGCAGCTGCGGACCGTCTATATCGGGACTCTCTGTTTTAACATCGGCTATGTCCGCCACGGGAATCCTGGTCTGTCTCCGGAAAACGTATCCCCTGCGGCCTTTGAGCTCTTCGCGATAGTAATAGGTATCTTTCCAGGATTTATCGTCCCTGTTGGAAAAAGTAAAGGAGCCCCTCTCCCCTGCCCCGGTGGTGAAAGACGCCGAGACCTGGGCCAGCTCCCAGACCCCCGATTCATGATAGTTCTTCAGGCGCGCCGTACCGGTATAATAACCGTTCCCGGCGGGATTCAGGGGACAGAGCAATTCCTGGCCGTACTGCCTGCTTGCCCGGGCGCTCACCGATACCTTTCCCGGAGCAAAAATACGGGCCTGCATGGCAGTGATATCAATATCCCTCGTTTTGACCTTAACCGACACCGTTATGGAATCGGTCCAGCCGTCGCCGTCATCATCACCGGCATGGGCAGCCGCTTTATCGAGCAAAGCCCTGACCGCTCCCTCGTCCCATTCATGGGCGTCATTGAACACAACACGGGCCGTGGCCACGGTTCCGTCAAAGGATAGAATCTCCGGATCACCGGAAAACTCATCACCGGTCATGAAAACATTCCCGTTTATCCAGTGACTGTCGCCGCTGCCGGGATTGCGAATCAGGCCATGCTGGGGACGATAGACAATGAAGGAATAATCTGTCGAAGGATCAAGGCCGGGAACGGTGACTTTCCCCGATGCAGCTGTAAGAACCGTGGCGGAAACCCTCTTCCAGGCATGGGCATTGGAAACATTGTAAACCATGACCACCAGGGGATGCACCCTGTTTATCCGCTTCTTTCCTTTATAGTGGACGGACACCTCGAGACTGCCCGACTGGGACGAATCGCCGGCAAAATCCCCTTCGAGATTGCCAATTTCAATGAGCCCCTTCAGTTCTTCTTCGGAAATCTCCCGGAACCTGCCGGAAAGGGATTCAACACGGGAAAGCTCATAAAATTCCCAGTACCGGGTCTCATGGCGGAAGGCGCCCAGGTATCCCGTGACATCGGCCAGAAAGAGGTATCCCTTCAGCCATTCCATTACGGCAAGCTGTCCCGTTTCCGCATCATAGTCATTATAGGATATGCCCCTGCCGATTTTGTACAGGGTGTCGTCCCATCCCAGCCTGACGTAGATGTTTATTTTCTCATCGCCGAAATGAAAAAAATAGCGGACATCCACATCATGATAATTTTTGACCTGTTCCGGAGAGAAAAAATCGCGGTAGTACGAATTGCTTTGCCAGAGTGAATACAGGCCGTGTGCATTGATATCCCCTTCTAAGTTAAGAGACGCTGCCGCGACCGGCGCAGCGCTCACAACGGGCTTTTTTTTGACGGCAGGCGCCGGTTCGGTTCCCGTATTGAGCCGGTCTCTCCTGATGGCCTCCTCGTCGATGGTGATGAGCATGTTTTCCCTGCTGAAATATTCATCGCCGTCCATATCATCGCCGCGTTCCACCGATTCAGCGGCACCGCTGTTCCGGGCCCTTCCGTCGCTGCCGTCACCGGAACATCCACCGATTGCCGTCATGACCATGAATAACAGCACTATACATGTCGGGGAAGATAATAATTTTTTCATATTTGACGCACGACGCATTTCCCGTAGAACCTCTATACTGCGTTGATCCAGCAATCCGCTGCAAAATCCATGAAATGAATTTTTCAGGAAACCGCCATATTAATCAACATCTTTTTATTTTTGCCCATACACGCTATCACCATTTTTCCTTTGGCGGGTTATAATATCCCAGTTTCATGGCGGGATATTTCTCCCGCAGGAGTCCCAGCAGATTGCCTATGCCCCGATGAGGCTCTTCAGGCTCTGACCCCGTTATCCCCATAGTTTCGAAATACAGGTCGGGATCGATATTCATGTTGCGCGTTTGGATCATATTTACCGGAAATGTATCTAAAAATTTTAATAGTGAGGTCACTTCGCTCTCCCTGTCGGTAAAACCCGGCATAAAAAAGAGATTGATCGACACAAATATCCCCCTGCCCAGGGCGATATCCAGGGATTTTTTTACATCATCAAAGGTATAATTGCGCGGTTTGTGATACAGGGTATAATATTTTTCCGTGGGAGAACTCATGCTGATACGGATCGAATCAAGGCCCGCGTCGATGAGATCGCGCACGACTCCGGGGTCAGAGCCGTTTGTATTGATATTGATGGTGCCCCGGGTCTCCTTTTTCCTCACCATGTCCACGGCCCTGACAATATCACCGCCTCGCAGCAGGGGCTCCCCTTCACAACCCTGACCGAAACTGGCCACGGCCTCATTAACATGGCTGAAGTGATACAGGATCACCTGGGATATCTCGCCGGGATCGGGACTGAAATTCAGGCGCGGCTGCGATTCGGCAAATCCCGAATCCTCCTGATAGGAAAGGCATCCCAGGCAGTCGGCATTGCAGGCCGGTGACGTGGGCACCGGGGCCTCGTAACGGCCGATGAAAAAATTGCGGGCGCACAGGCAGTTGTATTGAGTTGAACAGGTTTTCAGCTGATTCACCAGCCTGTTCTGCGGATACAGTGCCGATACTTCCTTTATGCCGCGCTTCAGTTCTTTGCCGTCCTGGTGCAGGGACGGATCAGAGCGCGGATCATCGTCGATGCGGACCGCGGGAACATAGAACTCGCCGTCCATGATGACAACACCGGCATAAGCCCAGAGAGGCAGCACAGGAGTCTTTTTTTTCGGCCTGGAGGCGGAAAGATAGGTCCGGAGATATCCCGATGCCAGAAAGGACGACACAGCCTGTATATCTTCACCCTCCATGGATTTTTTAATGACATCAAAAGTTCCGGTTTTTTTGTTATGACTGACGGGATATCGTTCCGGCAGGGAAAAGAGATAGCTCCCGAAGGGCAGCTTTATGAGTTCATCGCGGTTAACGGGGACAAAACGGTTGCCGCTCCTGAACGCCGGCTCGAGCCCTTCATACTCGTAAACATTTCCGGATTGATCCGCATAGGGGAGAATGATTTTCTTTTTCATGATCAGCGCAGTTTATCTATAATGGTACGGCAGTTTTCTTCCACACTGTCATCTTTATACAGGGCCGATATCACGGCCGGGCAGGTACATCCCGCTACGGCTGTTTCCGCCGTATTGGCGCCGGTGATGCCGCCGATGCACACCAGGGGAATATCAACGGCGTCCCGGATTTTCCCGATCACGGCCGTGCCGATGCCCCGGATCAGGTCACCGTTTTTGCTCGATGTATCGAAAATGGGACCGATGGCGATATAATCAGGCCCTTCAGCCGCCGCTGCAATGGCCTGTTCAACGGAATGGGTCGATATCCCGATGATGCGGTCCGCCGCGAGGATCCCCCGCGCTACAGCAAGAGGGATATCATCCTGGCCAAGATGGATTCCGTCGGCATCAACGGCTTCGGCGATGTCGGGATAGTCATTGACGATGAAAAGCCTTCCCTGTTCGTGGCAGAGGCGGCACAGGTTCCCGGCGGCGCTGTATATTTCGCGGCGCGGTTCATTTTTCATTCTCAGCTGTATCACGGCAGCGCCGCCCTTGATGAGGCGGAGACAGGTTTCTTCCAGCCTGCTTTTTTCCACGAAGGCCGAATCAAGGATGGCATACAGGGCGTTCCTGAAGACATCTCTTTTCTCTTGCCTGCAAAGGCCCAGGATAACGACCTTCTCAAGATCATATAATTCAAAACGCAGCCTCTGGAAGGCGCCGCTCCGGCCTGCAAGTCCCGCAGCTTCAGTGCCCTGGATTTTCGAATATTCCTCAATGCAGCGGATCGCTTCAATGGCACGGTGGATGTTGGCCCGCACCAGGTCCGGGACCGCTTCCCTGGTCTGCTCCGTGGGGAGATCGACGAATTTCTGGCCGTCACCCTCCACGTCCCGGGCCCGGAGCAGCCTGTGGGGGGGAATCCCCTTCATTAGGGAATTCAGCGCGTGCCGGAGCTCCTTGAATTTCACGGAATGGGGGGAATGGGCGGCGAAACGAAGGGCGTCCTCGCACACGCGGAGCCCCTCCATGGCGCGGTTGAAATTGGCGTCAACGGCCGTTAAAATGGCATCAGTCATTTAATCGCTCCGGCACGAAAATCATTCTCTCAACCGCCGCCGACAAATTTCACCAGCTCTATGATATCACCGTCCTGAACAGCGGTTTTTCCATAGACCTCGCGGTGAACAATTTCACCGTTTCTCTCAACGGCAATGCGTCGCGGGTCCAGTTTATATTCCTTTATGAGATCCATGATGGTCCCGCCGTCAAATGCTTTATCTTTCCCGTTAAGCCGGATATTCACTTCATATACTCCACTCGTAAATTATAATCGACGCCAGCACCAGGGCCGCAGTCTCGGCCCGAAGCTGGGTAAACCCGAACTGGAGGCTCTGCCAATTCCGGGATTCGGCGCTTTCCGTTTCCGCCGGGGAAAAACCGCCCTCGGGACCTATCATGAGGCTGATACTCCGCCCTTCCCGGTGTTCCTCCAGGTAGGACCTGATGCTCTGTCCCTTTCCGGGATTGGCGATGATCTTCATATCGGAAGCATCATTATCCGCGGCGTCCCGAAAGGACATGATATGCTCGACGGGGATGACCGTGTTTCGCAGCGACTGCTTGGCCGCCTCAAGAGCGATCCTGTTCCACCGGTCCAGCCTGTTTTTTTCTTTTTCTTCGTAATCGGGGATGGACCGTTCCGTCACGATAGGGATGATCCGGCTCACGCCCAGCTCCACGAGTTTCTGAACGACAACATCGAACTTCTTTCCCTTCAGAAGGCTCATATACACGGTGAAATCAAGTCCCGTCTTTTCATCGGCCGGAAAGGTACCGGGCCCCGGATCGGCAAAAAGAATTTTTGCCCTGATCCGCTCCCTGCCGACCTCGATTATTTCACAGGACATCTTCTTTTTATCTTCGCCGATGAGTGATATCTTCTGACCCACCTTCACCCGCCGGACCCTGGTGAGATGATGAAAATCATCGCCGCCGATAACACAGATATCGCCGGAGATATCGCTCCTGTTGATGAAAAAATGGGGCACGTGTCATTCTCCCAGCAGTTCCGACCTGAATATTTGCTTTTTGAATTTCACATCCTCATCAAAGCTGTGGAAGGATAGGATGGTGATTGTTCCCGTCCGAATGTCCATCATATCATATCTCAGCGGAATTATCCGGTCGTCTTTTTTCTTTATTTTCGCAATGGTCATGAATTTATAGATGGCTTTGTCCCGGTCATGGAAGTCGATCCGCAGGGGGATAAACTCATCCTTGGTTACATAGAGTGTCAGAAGACCGTACTCTCCGCCCTTGAAGATGGGCTTCAGCACCAGTTTGTAGGCCTCGTAGCCTTTCACCATGGCATTGCCCGTGATAGCTGCCGTATAATTGCTCTGCAAATCATAGTTCGACAAATCGATAAAGCTGAAGTTTGTTGCCATGATGGGATCATATTTGTCGATGCCCAGCTTATGATAGAGTTTTATGGAGTGGATATTATAGACCCAGATATCCTCACCGCCAAGATTATAGAGCACCTTCAGCGATTCGCCCCGTTCCCTGCTGCTGAAGACAAAGAGGAAATCCTCCGGGGTGACCGAGGCATTTATTTCAATTGTATAGGAACTGCCGTCGGGTTTCACATGCTTCATCCTGCCCAGCACCTGTCCTACGGGATATTCCAGTATCCTGTCAACGCGTGCCAGTATTCCCTGTGCGGTCAGTTCTATCTTCCGTTCTTCCTGGGAGAAAGCAAGGGACGAGTAAAGGGTCAGAGCTCCCAGAAACAGAACAGGTATTGCCGATAATCTCTTTTTTTTCATTATATCCCGATGCCGAAAGGGCGATTTTAGTGAGCAGGCGAAAAACATACTGCCTTCTTACTCTTTTTTTGACACATTTAATCGTATAGTAAAAAAATCAATTTTTTTATGAAATTTTCACCTGTTCACCGTTAAAAACTTCATTTCGGCCCACCATCATCCGCACTATACAATTTATCATTAGGTCATAATAACGCATTATGTATATTAGGTCAACAAGGGAATTTTAAGAATTTTTATTGAACATTTAACAGGGGTCCCATAGAATGATCCCATCAATATCAGGAGCAACGGCAAAAACCGCTATGAATATCACAGATCCGGAGATGAATGGAACGGAATACATGACCCTGGATACCATCATAGGCGATTCAATCGATCTTGACAAGGCGTACAATAATAAGCTGTACCTTTCCCTGGTGCCGGAAAACGTCCTTAGTCAATGGTCCAGGGTGAGCGATGTGGCCAATTTTATCGCCGATTTCTATAACCATGATCTGCCGAGCCCGTTGGCCCACAATACCATATCCACCGTACTCAATGAATTGATAGAAAACGCC
The DNA here is from genome assembly GCA_002839375.1 of Spirochaetae bacterium HGW-Spirochaetae-1. Taxonomy (NCBI): domain Bacteria; kingdom Pseudomonadati; phylum Spirochaetota; species Spirochaetae bacterium HGW-Spirochaetae-1. The sequence continues at coordinate 343,474 of PGXY01000007.1, forward strand.
GTCAAATTCGCCCACGACAAAAGCGTACCCATCGATATTTACACATTTAAAAACAACAATGAATTTATTTTCCGCGTCACCAATACCGTCTCCGAAGGGGCCATCGATGACTTCAGCAGGCTCTGCAGCACCCTTTTCTCCCAGGACCTCAACAGGCTCTATATCCAGAGAATTGAGGACCTGTTTCATAACAGGGCAAAAACCGGCATAGGGCTCATACTGCTGAAAAAAGACTACAGGATGGACATCAATTTTGGATTTTCCAGAATGGGCGGTCGCCTTGCTCTTACGGTTACGGCAAAAATCAAGGTTGAGTGATGGAGGTCCGCTATGGATAAAACAGGCATCATTAAGAACGACAATTACTCCATACAGTTCCTCGAGAAGGAACACCGGATCATATTCAGGGGAACCATGCGCCTGAAGGATCATGAATACCGGAAAACAATCAATACTGACCTTATTTCCCTTTCATCGCGTCTCGAAGGTTTCATCGAGCTCGATGTATCGCAGCTTGAATACCTGAATAGCTGCGGCATAGCTTCCCTCAGCGTGTACCTGACACAGATGAAGGAATTTGATACGAGCATCCGTATCGTTGGATCGAACAGCATTTCCTGGCAGGTCATGTCGCTGGATAATTTTCCACTCTGTCACGACAGGGTGGAAATCATAATGCAGTAGCCCCTTATTCCGATGAATAATACCTGCTTCCCCCTTCTTCCAGGTCCGGCCGCAGCTTCCTGGCATCATGGAGATATATCTGCATGAGCTCCTCCTGACGCTTATCGGAGTTGACATGCATGAGGACCCTGATAACGCTCTTCAGGCTGCCCTTCACGGGAATTTCCCTCGTACAGAAAAGTGGTGTATAAATCCAGCCCATTGCACGCGCCGCAACCGCCGGGAATTCCGCATCAACATCCTCCGTGACGGAAAATATCACCGAGGCTATATCATCGGCATGCAGGTCATTCCTGGTCACCAGGGCCCTCAGGAGTTCCTCGGTTTTGGAAATTATCTCTTCTTTAGTATTTGCGGCGACTGTTGTCGCTCCACGGACACCACGTACGGCCATCGTTTCACTCCTCTATTTCTTTTATATTGGCACCGATTTTTTTCATAAGCCCCATGAACCCGGGAAAGGTAACGGCCACGGCCTCGGCCGTTTCCACGATCATCTCGCCCTCGGCGGCCATGCCGGCGACCGACAGAGCCATGACAACGCGATGGTCATGATGCCCGTTCACACGGGCCCCTTTAAGCTCACTCCGCCGGACTACCAGGCCGTCGGGAAGCTCCTCCACGTTGGCACCCAGCTTCCGCAGTTCTTCATACATCACGCGTATCCTGTCCGTTTCCTTCAGGCGGGCCTGGGCCACGTTTACCAGGCGTGTCTCTCCTGCGGCAAAACACCCGGCCACGGCAAGTGCCGGCAGCGCATCGGGGATCGCATTGAGGTCAAAGACCCCGCCCGTGAGCTCTCCTCCCCTGATGCGGATATTTCTTTCGCCGATTACCACTTCGGCTCCCATTTTTTTCAGGATATTCACCACTTCCCTGTCACCCTGGGTATCGTTGAAATCCAGGCCCAGGAGGTTCAGCTCGGCACCGCAAATAGCGGCGGCCACGAGAAAAAACGTGGCCGATGAAAAATCGGCGGCCACGGCCGCCCTGAAGGGACGATAGGCCTGCCCTCCCGGCACGGTAAACTGCCGGTAATCCCTGTTCTCATACTGTATACCAAGCCGGTCAAGCCATGCCAGGGTCATGGTCACATAGGGCTGCTCGTTCAGCAGTGGGACATCAATGATTGTTTCTCCTTCAGCCAGGGGTGCGGCAATGAGGAGCGATGACAGATACTGCGAGGTCACGGCTTCCACAGCGGTCCGGCCTCCCTTTATCCGGCCCTCTATGACCAGGGGCGGCTTTCCGTTTCCCCTTGTGGACTGTGCCTTCCCGCCCAGGTCATTGATGGAGGCAAGGAGCGCGTCGGCCGGCCGGTTCCGGATCTGGTGATCGCCGGTGAAAATGGTCATGCCGTCAATAAGCGAGGCGATGCCCAGACCGATATAGAGGGAAGTGCCGGAATTCCCCACGTCAATGACATCGTCGGGAACGGGCAGCCTGTTCCCGGCACCCGTTACCCTCCAGGCGTCCTTCTCCTCTACGATGCGGCCGCCCAGCCGGCGGACCATGTCCATGCATGATTCCGTGTCGGAGGAATAGAGGGGGAATTCCACAACGGACTCCCCTTCGGCCAGCAGGGCGAAGGCAAGGGCCCGGATGGTATGGGATTTCGAGCCGGGAATTTTCACATCCCCGTGTATTGTGGAGCCTTTCACTGAAAACATCATAACGGGATTTTCCTTATACTTTGAGATGGTCGGGTTTTATCCGCATGAAAACACCGCTGTAATAGGGAACGCTGATCTTCCCCTCATGAAGACCGTAGTACCGGTTAAAAGCATCATTGTTTTCGCCCAGAAGCTCGCCGGTTTCCTTTTCCGCCCCGCCGAAGTGTCCACTGAAAAAAAGCCGGGCAGCCTGCATATCGCTCTCATAGCTGTCCATGCTTCCCTTGATAAACTTGAATTCATTGAGGGTAAGCACGGTCCTGAGCTCATCGGGCATGTAATACTCGTTATGGAGGGGGAACATGTTTCGGGTATACTCATCGAGGAGGCCGTCCATATCCTCTTCATTCAGGACTGTTGTTGCTACAAAGAGTATACCGTCAAACTGCAGCGCGCGCCGGAACTCATCAATTACTTTTCCCGATTCGACAAAATTCAGGTAATCGATGCATACAATAAGGTCGGCGGCGTAATAATCCACGGGAAAGTTGTTGAATTCGCCGTTGATGAACCGTATCTTCTCCAGGATGTCCGATCCGGCATGGTCTTGTATAAAGGATTCGATGACCTCCAGGGAGGGTTCAACCACGACAAGAAAGGCCTTCGTGGCTGCGGCCATATCGGCGAGAAGCCTGCCGCTGCCGACACCGGTTTTTACAATAACCTCGGGATTATAGGCACTGAGCACTTCCATGACCTTTTCACTGTTCATGGCATAGTGCGTATCAGGCTCAATAATCCCGCTGCGCGAATAGCTGTACTGGGCAAACTTCCGAATATCATCGAACCGTGTCATGATTGTACCTCGCCACTTGTTTTTTTTGCAGTCACTTGAAATAGGCTCAGCATATGGGTACCTTACTGAGTACGGGAATCAGGGAAAACGGACCCTGAAGTAATGCTTTTAATGAAAATTTATACATTGTGTCAAGATTTTAATTGAAAATTAAAGGATATCTACCATACTTTTTATGCATCGGGGAGAAATATTATTGACACGGTGAAAGAATACTAAAGTATCTCATACATATCCAGACACTGTGTGCCGCCCGTTCAAGACATGGCCCGGTTCAGCCGGGGCCCTTAGCTTCACCCAGTCCATATCGACGCGTGCATGGCGCGTGGAATTAAAAAGCATTAACAAGGATTGATACGATGAATATTTTTGTACAAGCACGCCAGGGAATAGTGACCCCTGAAGTCAACTACGTCGCCGGAAAGGAAGTGCTCTCCATAGAACATGTCATGACTCACTTCGCCCGGGGCGAAATCGTCATTTTTAAAAATAAAAAAAGAGATATCAATCCCGTGGGAGTGGGAAAAGGACTCACCACGAAGATCAATGCCAATATAGGCACCTCGCCGGATCTTTTCAACCTGGATACAGAGCTGGAAAAGCTGAAAATGGCCGTCAAGTACGGCGCCGACGCGGTCATGGATCTCAGCATCGGCGGCGATGTTACCTTCTTCCGCCGGAAGATACTGGAAAATTCATCGGTGCCCCTGGGAACAGTCCCCCTGTATGAAACTGCCAAGGAAATGACCGATCAAAAAAAATCCATCATGGAAATGACTATAAAGGATTTCCTGAAGGTAATACAGCGCCAGGCCGAGGAAGGCGTCGACTTCATGACCATTCATTCAGGCGTAACGCGGCAGTCCGTGGAATCACTCCGTTCCCAGAAACGCATCATAGGCATTACCAGCAGGGGCGGCTCCATACTGGGAGAATGGATGAAACTGAACAAAAAAGAGAATCCTCTCTACGAACATTATGACGAAATTCTCGACATACTTGCCGAATATAATATAGTCATCAGCCTGGGCGACGGTTTGCGCCCCGGGGCCACTCATGAAGCCAACGACCGGGGACAGATCCACGAGATGGTTATCCTGGGAGACCTGGCCCGCAGGGCCCGGGAAAAAGGCGTCCAGGCCATCATTGAAGGACCGGGACACATGCCGCTGAACATGATCGCCGACAACATGCGGCTGGAGAAAACCCTCTGCGACGGTGCGCCCTATTACGTGCTGGGCCCCCTGGTGACGGATGTCGCCCCGGGATACGATCACATTACCGGGGCCATCGGCGGCGCCATTGCCGCGGCCAGCGGCGCCGACTTTCTCTGCTACGTCACCCCGGCGGAACACCTGAGACTCCCCACCGTCGAAGACGTACGGGAAGGGGTCATTGCCTCAAAAATCGCCGCCCACGCGGGAGACATAGTCAAGCTGGGTGACAAGGCCCGCGCCTGGGACGATGAAATGTCCAGGGCCAGGAAAAGCCGGAACTGGGAAGAGATGTACCGCCTGGCCCTCGACGAGGACAAGGCGCGCAAATATAGAAGTGATTTGCCCTCGGACATGGATGATCAGTGTTCCATGTGCGGGGAATTTTGTGCGATAAAGCGGGATTATTAAGGAGGAAACGGTCTATGGCCGGCGAAACAAAGGATCTTCACTATTATGATTCATACAAGCAGGATCGCGATCTAATCCTTGAATACAACCAGATAACCCTTGATGACGTCAATGTTGTCAATATACTGGGGATCGGCGTCAATAACCTTACGCGCGAACAGGCCGTGGTGAAAATCATGAACATGATCAAGGATGGCGGCGTGTACCATGTAATACCGCTCAATCCCTACAAGCTGCACCGGATTAAAACCAACACGGACCTGCGCCTCATCTCCAGCAAAGCCCACATGCATTTTGCCAGCGGCGCAGGACTGATGTGGGCCGCGCGAAGACTGAAAACACCGCTGAAGGAGCAGATATCCATACTGAGCTTCATGATGGATATCATCCGCATAGCCGAAATCAATGAATATTCCATCTTCATCGTGGGCGGGCGGCCCGAAATAGCGGAAAAGGCCTTTTTCAACATTAAAAAATCCTTTCCCAACATCCGTATCGTGGGAAGGCACGGCGGATATTTCAACGCTGACCGGGAAAAATCCGTCATCGAGGCCATGCGCAAATCCGAGGCTAACATCGTCTTCGTTGGACTGGGTTTTCCCAAGGAAGAAAAATGGATCGAAAGCATAAAGAAAGAATTTACAAATACGATCTTTGTCAGCGTGGGCGGCAGTATCGATATTATTTCGGGAGAAATACGGAAGGCGCCCCCCTTCTTCATGGACAGGGGGCTGGACTGGTTTTACCGGATAATAACCAAACCCTGGCGGATCGGCCGGCTCATGAGGACCATGTGGTTTTTCATCCACGTATTATTCAAGGGATTGTTCACTAAATAATCCCCCGGCTATTTCTCATACTTGTTTTTTTTAGCCATGGTATCGCGGGCGGACTGAAGTTCAACGTTGGAGACTCGGCATCTTCCCAGCGTAAAGCCCTTCAGTTCCTCGCGGTAACCGCAGCTCCTGCACTGGAGAATGGCGTTTCCCTCGTCGCTCCACTGTGAAATGTCCACATACCGCGACGTGCACCTTCTGCAGAAAATAACCGAAATAAACTCACTCATAGCGAACCTGTTTTCCTTGACTCAAATTCTACGCTGCCGGCCCCTGTTTCGCCAGGACAGCCAGTATGGAAATATCCTCTCTCCGTTCAAGACCGCCGGAGAAATCCACGGAAAAACGTACCAGGCCGTCGATGATGCTCTCGGAAGAATCGTAATTTCCCTGCAGTTCTTCCATGATCCGCTTCAGTCCCAGGACCTGCCCCGCCCTGTTCCTGATATTCAGGATACCGTCGGTGACAACAACAAAAACATCACCGGGCCGCAGCAGGAGCCTTACCCTCTTGATCTCCTTTTCCTCGTCGCCGATGCTCATGACTCCCAGGCGGAGATACCGGGCTATTCCGTCGCGCACCAGGATGGGATAGGTCACACCGGCATTGGAGAAAAGCATTTCCCCGCTCTCCCTGTCTATGACGCCAAAAAACAGGGACATGCGCTTAACAAAATCCACATCGCGGGCCGCAGTGTTGCGGATATACTGGAGAAGGGCAGCCGGATCATGGCCCTTGAGACCCGAAAGCATCTTCAGCGCCCCATTGGCCGTGGAGGCCCGGAGCCCGCCGGGGATGCCCTTTTCATGGATGTCGCCCATGGCCATGGCCATTTTATCATCATCAAGCCTGTACAGGCCGTGAAACTCACCGCCCACCTCCCGGGCCGAAAGGGACCGCGCGGCGATCTCAAAATTGCCGTGAGTCACATTGAAACTGGGAACCAGCGTCTCCTGGATTGAACGGGCCGATACCAGCTCGCCCTTGATGCGCTCCTCTTCCAGGGCGCTCTGAAAAAATATAGCGTTCTGTACTGCCAGGGCCGCCTGGTCGGAGAAAATCTTGAAAAGGTTCTGGTCTTCGACGGTGAACTGGGGCCTGTTCACGGGATTGATGGCCTGGATGACCCCCAGGAGCTTTCCCTTAAAAAGAAGGGGCGAACACAGGATAGCCCGGGTCACAAAACCCGTGCTTTTATCGAAATTGGGATCAAAACGCTCATCACTGTAGACATCATTCACGATAAGGGGCTTGCGGTTGCTGGCAACCCATCCGGCGATGCCCTGCCCCATACGGACGCGGTATTTTTCCATTAACTCGTCACCGGCACTGCCCAGGGCCACCTTGAAAACGAGGTCGCCCGAATCCTCTTCGAGAAGCAGCAGGGTACTGGTTTCGGTCTCCATTATATCCTTGATGATTTCCATGATGATGGTGAGGAGCTTCCCGATATCCAGTGTCGAGTTGATGATGCTGTTTATGTCCACGAGCTTGCTCAGGTTGAGAAGCTGGCGCTCCAGGTACGCGAGGTTATGTTTGGTTTCCTGATCTTCCATTGGTTTCCTGTCTGTATTAATGGCTGAAATAGAACTGTATTGCCATGCCCTCCTGCTCCGCAGCGGGAAAAGCAACTGTATATTAAATGATGACTCTTATGTGATGTAAAGTAAAAAATGTATATTTTTATTAATATTCAGGATATGGGCGCACACCTGTTCATATACTGATTATCGCCACCCCGACGCGAGGTTTATTTACCTGCTTGTTCCGGAAGATTCTCAGAGGAAGAGCACGGAGGAAGGATGTAATTTTACCTGTTACTCGTAGTGAGTCCACATCCGGATTATCTTGACAATCTTTTCATCATCTAAAACCTGATAGACAAGACGATGCTGTATATTTATTCTCCGGGAATAAGCCCCTGACAGGTCGCCGGTAAGTTTCTCAAATGAAGGGGGATATCGGTAAGGGTCTTCAGTAAGGATATCCAATAATTCCTGAGCTTTCTCTTTCAATCCGGATTTACCAAGCTTTTTTGCGTCGGCCCGGGCCTGACTGGTAAACACCAGTTTATACTTCACCAGTCAAGATCCCCGGTGCACTCTGAAACAGGGGTTTTTAACCCTTTCATTATAGACTCCCTCATACCCGGGATGGATATCAAAAAAAGTGTTTCCTGAATGGCATTCCAGTCAGCTTCCGAAATCAACACTGCGCTTGTTCTCTTGCCGGTTATATGAATCGGTTCATGGGAAGCGTTTGCTTCATCGATTAAATGATACAAGCTGTCACGGGCTTTTGTGGCATTTATTGTTTTCATATCAACCTCTCTACTGCAATATAGCGTACGTTATTCCGAACGTCAAGTATATTATGGATACCTCTAAAAACCCTCCCCTTCACGCTCTTCGCGGCCTTCCTGTGACATCATTCTGTCTTTTTTTTCACACAAACGGCTTGACAAATCGTATTAATATTAAAATCATTAATTCAGGAGCATCCCATGCCGGAAAAAGCAAAAAAATCCACCCGACAGGTTTCTTTCAGCGACTACAAGGCCCTGAAGGATGAAATCATTGAAATCAGCGAACAGCGCTTTGAGAACATCCTGACAAAACGCCTGAAAGAGAACAACCGTAAGCTCATTGATGAGATATTCGCGCGCCTTGAACCACGTTTTGACGCAATTGACGCAAAATTCAACGCCATTGACTCAAGATTCGGCGCAGTGGATGCCAAATTCGCGGCAAATGACACAAAATTTGCCGCTATTGACATCCGCTTCGATTCCCTGGAAAAACGCATGACCTTCATGACCTGGTTTATCCCCATAGTTATTACCCTGGTCATGACAGTGTTGAAGGTGTTTTAAAGAACATTGACATCCCCGTATACTTTTTCAAACAATACCTGATTATATAAAAGGAGATACACCATTGAAAGGAATCATCCTTGCCGGAGGTAAAGGGACACGGCTTTATCCCATAACATTAACGGCATGCAAACAGCTTCTCCCCATCTATGATAAACCCATGATTTATTATCCCCTGTCCACCCTGATGCTGGCGGGTATACGTGACATCCTGATTATATCCAATCCTGAGGACTTGCCTATACTTAAAAAAATTCTGGGAAACGGCAGCAGCCTGGGAATAAGCCTCACCTACAGGGAACAGGCCAGGCCGCGAGGCATACCTGAAGCCTTTATTATAGGCGAAGATTTTATTGCCGATGAACCGGTGTGCCTTATACTGGGCGACAATATTTTCTTCGGCATGGGGCTGCCGGAACTGCTGACCAGGGCAGCCGATAATTTGACGGGCGCGACGGTATTCTCTTATTATGTAAATGACCCTGAACGCTATGGTGTTCTTGAGTATGATAAAAAATATAAGATCAAATCCATTAAAGAAAAACCTGATAAGCCCCTGTCTAATTACGCCATAACCGGCCTTTATTTTTTCGACAACAACGTTATCTCCATTGCAAAGATTCTGAAGCCCTCCCGGCGGCACGAGACTGAAATTACCGATGTATTAAAATATTACTTGAAAAATAAATCCCTTAAGGCCACAGTAATGGGGCGTGGTTTTGCCTGGCTGGATACGGGGACACATGACGCCATGATAGAGGCTTCACAGTATGTCAGGACTATCGAGCACAGACAAGGACTTAAAATAGCCTGTATAGAGGAAGTAGCCTACCGCATGGGGTATATCGATAAAAATGATCTCATAAAGCTGGCTTCAAAAATAAAAAATTCATCGTATGGTAAATATTTATTGAGAATTATCGAGCAGGATAACCTGATTAGGGGAAAATAACAAAGTACCACATCACAGTGATTGCAAACGAAATTTTATGAAATTCCAAACCCCTTATAACGATTGAACATTAAAACCATCATGGATCAAAAGAAAGTAGCAATACTGCAATCCAATTATATCCCCTGGAAGGGTTATTTTGATCTCATCAACATGGTGGATGAGTTCATACTTTATGATGATGTGCAGTATACCAAAAATGATTGGAGAAACCGCAACAGAATAAAAACTGTTCAGGGTGTGCAGTGGCTCAGCATTCCCGTATTTAAAGAAAGCCTTTCACAAAAAATTAAGGACACAAAAATAATACAACAGGATTGGAATAAAAAACACTGGAAGACGATAAAAATAAATTATGCAAAGGCGCAATATTTTAAAGATTATTCCGACAATTTTGAAAATGCATACATGACATGCACATATAAAAACCTCAGCGCAATTAATTATTCATTCATAAAGGCCATCAACAACATCCTGGGAATAACCACAAAAATATCTTTTTCCAGTGAATATTCATTTAAAGGTGATAAGACAGAAAAAATAATCTCAATTTTAAAAGAAGCGAAAGCAACAGAATATCTCTCAGGACCGGCAGCACGCGATTATATTGATGAAAATTTATTTCAGCAGGAAGGAATAACGCTTGCATGGATGAATTATTCCGGTTACAGGGAATACACACAGCTTTATCCCCCTTTTGAACATGCGGTGAGTGTTATTGATTTGATTTTTAATGAAGGGCCGAAGGCTAATAGGTATCTAAAAAGTTTTAAGGAAGTTATATGAAACTCTCAATTGTTACGACTATGTATTATTCGGAACCCTACCTAAAAGATTTTCATACCAGGGTCAAGGCATCAGCGGAAGCAATCACAAAAAGCTACGAGATCATTTTTGTTGATGACGGCTCACCGGATAATTCGCTACAGACAGTCATGGCACTTAAAAAAAAGAATGATAAAAAAATTAAAATAATTGAACTCTCCAGAAATTTCGGACACCATAAAGCTATGATGACCGGTTTGTCACATGCGAAAGGAGACTATGTTTTTCTTATTGATTCGGACCTTGAAGAAGAACCTGAACTGCTGGAGATATTCTGGAAGGAAATAAATGAAGACACGACATTGGATGTTATATATGGGGTACAAAAATTCCGTAAGGGCTACTTTTTAGAAAAGACATTCGGATATCTTTTTTATTCACTCTTTAACTACTTCTCAGATTATAAGCTTACGAGAAATCTGGTAGTAGCTCGTTTAATGAAAAAACAGTATGTCAAGTCTCTTTCTCAATATAACGAAGAGCACCCTCTTTTTGCCGGTTTATGTGTCCTGGCCGGTTATAACCAGAAAGAATATTACATAACCAAAGGACACAAAAAGCAGACGAGTTATTCATTTCGAAAAAAGTTATCTCTCGTTATTAATTCTATAACATCATTCAGTGCAAAACCGCTTGTATCTATATTTTATCTTGGGCTGATCATTCTTCTAATTTCGACTTTGTTTATTATTCGAATGCTTTATCAGAAAATTTTCCTTGGTGCTTCTATCGGATGGACCTCTATTGTAATTTCAATCTGGTTTTTTGGCGGACTGGTTATCTTCTGTCTTGGAATCCTTGGCATTTATCTCGCAAAAATATATGAACAGTCCAAACACCGTCCCTATACTGTAATAAAAAATTTTTATAAATGATAGCAGAACCTGGAAGCTTCACATTAATGAAGTAAATGGAATATGAAAATCCTTTAATTTTTCCATTATTGCGTATTTATATGCCGGTCTTGTGCAGAGCAATACATGCAGTTTGTCATTTGAAGCGGCAGTTTCCAGATTTATCACCTCTTTATTTAAATAATTTTCTCCTTTCTTTATTTCGTCAATAATAAATATTACATCATTAAATCGTCCTGAATTCATCAGTAAAATAGCACTATACATACCCGCACCAAACAACGCTAAATTACCCCCATTCACTTTTTCAAGCTCTTCCCGGAATCCAGACAAAATACCATCCCACCATTTTTGATGAAAGGAGTATATATCACCAGTACTCCTGATAATATCTTCAGAAAATGTTGTAGAATTTTTGCTTCCAGGGACTGATACGCATCGACATATATAATGATAGCTTGAAGCAAGATTTCTTTTATATATTATTTCATAACCAACAACCTTTAAATAATCATCCATTACACTCTTTTTATACATAAAGGAATGATCCCATATATAAGGTGTACACTCCGATTCCTCAAGAACCATAAATTCCAAACTGAGCAGAGTTCCGATATCTGAACACTCCCGAATTTTGAACAATTCAGGGAGCACGGGACTCCTGTTAAGCAATCCGTGAGCGATAATCACATCAAACTTTACGTCGGAAAAATAAGATGCTTTAAAAAAATCGTTAATAAAGATTATATTAGTATTTAATTCAATGTTTTGAATACTGTCCATCGATGGATCTATTCCATAACAATTCCATCCCGGAAAATGTTCACTAAAATTTTTTATCAATTCTCCCTTACCACAAGCAATTTCCAGCATATTCCCCTGTTTTTGTTGAAAAATACTAAAATTAGAAAAAAGATTGTTTAGAATATACTCATGTTTATTGAATACTTGGTTGTTTACAACGATAAAATGATTCTGTACTTTCTCCGATAAAGAGTATTCTTTGTGATAAAAATCATTTAATCTTTTTTCAGGGAAAAAATGCACCTCGATACACGCACAACGTAAACACAGTGTCCTTATCGCTTCTGCTTCACTTATTACTTTTGCATCTGATGTTAGAATTTGCTCATTTCTAGAGTTAATTGACTTCAACACCGTAAGGTCAGTATGGTTGCAGTTTGAACATTTAATATTTTTCAATGATGAAAGCATCGGCATTCTCCCGCATTACTACAGAGTTTTATTCACTTACACGTCCGCAACCAATAAGCGTCAAACCCAGATTTGTATGATAGAACAGTTTCTGAAAATTAACTACGGGAAACATTGTATACCTGTTCAATAACAATTTCACCCATGCCGGGAAGAGTGTCTTATAAGGAACATTTTTTAGACCGCTGTTTTTTGTTTTCTCCATCATATCAAAAGCATTCATTTCTTCGTAAAGGCTTCTCCGGGTCATAAGATTACCTAAATTAAACAGGATATTAGAAACAGGAAATCCGACGGAATTAATTATTATATCTTTCAAACAAACTTCTTCCATAACTCTGAAAAGATCCTTCCTGTCATATCTCCTATAGTGACCATATACTTCATCCTCAATACCCCATTTATCAACACGTCCCGGCACGGCGATAATGATATAACCATTATTTCTCGCCAACATTTTCAGTCGATCAAGAAACAGTAAATCATCTTCCAAATGTTCCATCACCAGCATGCTAAATACCAGGTCTGCTTCGACACCATGGCTACCTGTCATCACATCGGCTTCGATAATTGAATACACCCCTCTATCGATATACTCCTGCATGTTTTTTTTCAGGATTTCAATCATGGCTTGAGAAAAATCAATACCATATCCTTTAATCGATTTATTGCATAATCTGGCAGAAAGGTGACCTTCTCCGGGACCGACTTCGATAAAGGAGTGAGGACAAATTTTCCCAATCAATTGGAAAAATGTTTCATTCAGACACCATGTACCTGGCGGATCAATCTGCAGCATCTTTTTTTGTTTTATGTCAGTTCCCACAACAACTCCCGCAGCGATCCGATTTTTCTATACGATGGTCTTCCAAGTTTTAGATAATTTTGTTCAGAAAAATTAAAAAAAGTCCCATCACGCTGTATCCAGTACTTAAGCCGAAACCCGGCATCAGCCGCTCCGGCAATATCCCTAAAAAGATTATCTCCGACCATAGCAAGATTGGCAGCATCAATGCACATTTTACCAGCAATATTTAAAAAAGCTCCTTTATCCGGTTTTTCTTTACCGCATTCACGCGTAAAAACAACGGCATCAAATAAAGATTCAAGCCCGGATACACGAAGTTTCTGTTTCTGTGAATCAGGTGGATTATCAGTTAGTAAAGCGAGCTTATAGCCTCTCGTTTTCAGTTCAACAAGCGTCAGTTCAGCATCTTTGTAAAGGCAAGTATCGACGGGTTCAATTCTGCGATATGTATCGATAAATATATCTCTTGAACTTTGTTCAAGTGAAAGATAGTCACATACGGCGTCTATGGTTTTACTCCTGTTACCCTCCTCAAGCATCCATAAAACCAGGGATAAAAAATCTTCTCGGGGAGGCAGAATATGTGAATGTTTTTCCCAGAGAATTTCAAATTTATTCATAATCCACTTTTTTTGATCCAGCAATGTGTCATCAAGATCGAAGACAACACCCTTGATATTCCCTGCAGGTTCTCTGAAATAATACATCTCTTCAAGATATCGCACCATGATCATGCTTTTTCTATCATTTAAGTGTACCGATGAACCAAACTTTAAAAATTTTCCATCAATGGATGAGCAAAAGAAAAGAGGCAGGTTAATTGCGACACCATAAGTAAAGACCATCGAAGTTCCCACTCGGGGATTGATATCCGAAATGTAAACATAATCATCAGTTTTCAAAATTTGAAAATTGAAAAGACCAATTGCGCCACGAGACACCAGCTTTAAAATTAAATGATTTGCCAGATTTTGCAGGTCCTCATCAAAAACAGACTCGGAGATAATCGCAAATCCCCCCGATGTCCGGTTCCGTCTTCTGATGACAGGATCTGACGCTATGGTTTGACTATTAACTGCAAAATCTATTGAATACTCTAAAAAATTTTGAAGCAATGGCTGAAAAATATAATCCTTTTTCAGTTTATCAATACTGTAATTAATCAAATCACTTTCATGATGTATTTCAATAAAGCCTTTTCCTCCAAAACCAGATAAAGGCTTCCCGATAACAGGCAATCTTTCTACATTATCAATATCAATCTCAGGTATGAACGGCAATCCTTCATCCATGAGAAATTGTTTAAGCAATCGTTTATCCTGCAATGTTCCAAGCAGAGCAGAAGACGACACGGCAACATGAATATTTTTCGATTCAAAATATCTTTTTTGCAAAGATAAAAGGCGCAGTTCATACTCCATGGATGGGAAGATTATGTTTATTGATTCCTTTTCACAGATATCCTGAAGAAAATCAATGAAAACATCCTCATCCTTAATTAATGGGGCCTGATAAAATACATCAACAAAATATCTGCTGGTATTTTCTTCATAACAATCAATGAGAATTGTTCTGATAAATTCGGATTTAATCAAGCCCTTGATGATAGCAAGACCTGAAAAACCACCTCCTGATACGACTAATGCATTGATCATGTCAGTAACGATCACCGGGCTTCAGGTTCAAAAAAAAGAGAACGCCCTGTTTGCCAATCACGGCAGTTTTTGCACAAATCATGGCTAAAATCTCCTTTCCAGTGCTGTTCCCTTCTTTTTGCAAGCTCCCCGTTCCACACTTCCTTAATCGACATGTTTTTAATATTCCCTGGACTGTATTCACCTTCGAAATCGGCATCGCTGCAATGTGCAAAATTGCCGTTCCAGTGTATTGCACAATTACGTATGAGCATTGGGCATGGGAAAGTCCGAGCCGCAGGAGGAAGATTAAGTGAACGATGCGTGTCTACAGCAGTGCCCCAACCGATTTTAGGACGCACTTTAAGTTTGGCCCCGAGATTCAGCCAGAATTGTTTGAAGTCCTCGAACTCTTCCTCATTTTCATCCATTAAGATATATTGAAGGTACAACCGAGGCTGGCTTAATTTCCGCTCTTTAATAACATCCAGCAGATACTTGATATTTTCAACGACTGTGGTTAAATCCCCTCCCACCCTGATTTTATCATAGGTCTCTTCTCTATATGAATCTATACCGATTATTATTTCGCTTACACCGGCCATAATCAGTTTTTCACACAAATCCGGTTTCATTAAAACTGCATTTGTGTTAAGATGTATATTTATTACACCGGCCTTTTTTGCATATAAAATCATTTCGATAAGTTTATCTCCCAGCAAAAGCGCTTCACCCATAATAGCAAGCCATAACCGTGTATCCGGACTCTCACGTGCGATCTCATCAACAATTTTTTTAAAGGTATCAAAGGACATTTCTCCTTTGGCTCTTTTCAAGGTCTTTTGCGGACACATAGAACATTTCAGATTACAATAGGCCGTCGTTTCGACCAGGACTTCAACAGGAAAATCTGTTTTTTTCAAAGTTGGAATAATAGCATCGAATTGAGGTTCCCACATAGTACACCATCACTGTGAATTATTTAAATATTAAAAGAATGATTTAAAAAAATAAAAGTCAAGAATTATTCCATAGATAAAATAAATTTAAACTCCATGGAATGGAAATTCAATTACGAGGATAATAATTTGTCGGCCATATCAAGAATACCTGAAAAATGATTTTATTATTTCAAGACATTTTTTCTCTTGAATATTTCCACTAATATGTAAGTGTTTGCATTAAAGATACATATTTTAACACAGAAAATAAATCAATGTCCCACATATATATTATAATATCCATCGCATGCGTGATAATCAGTCAGGTTTTATTAAAATGGCGCATGACAATACTTGGTCATTTGCCGACAACCATATCCGAAAAACTGATTTTCCTGATTACATCGCTTTTTGATCCCTATGTATTCATCTGCATAGTGTTGACCTTCATATCAGGCCTTTCGTGGATAGCCGCCATGACCAAATTCGAGCTGAGCTATGCTTTCCCTTTCACCAGTCTGTCCTATATTGCGATACTTGTTCTCTCATCATTTTTATTCCACGAACAGATGACCCTGTCAAAAATTTCCGGCCTGATATTCATTATTATAGGCATAATTATAAGCAGCAGATAATAAAGCGACGTGAGATAAACATGAGCAAGCCGATTCCGGAAAACATTCTTCAATGTCCAGCGTGCGGAAGTGATCAATTGCTGATGAAAGAAAATTCCATTGAATGCCACGCGTGCAAAATGATTTATCTGAAAAACGGGAAAAGGTTCTATTTTGTTGAAAAGAATCCTGCAATACATGACACTCTGGATGGCATCAAACATGCCTTAAAACCCTTCGCTAAAATATATAATTTTATGATATGGCTGGCAAGTCCTGTTTTCAGTTTTGCACATCATAAACACTTTATACAAAAATATATCGCGCATAACGACATCGTCGCCATAAACCTGGGCAGCGGCAACAGCAATATCTCCGATAACATCTCCAACATTGACCTCTTCCCCTATGAAAACGTCGATCTCACCTGCGACATGCTCAACATCCCCTTCAGTGACAACTCAGTGGACTGCGTCATAACCCTGGCCGCTCTCGAGCATGTTCCCCACCCTGAAAAGGCCGTACAGGACATGCACCGCATCCTGAAACCGGGCGGTATGGTATGCTGTTATATGCCTTTCATTGTCGGCTTCCACGCAAGCCCCGGAGACTATACCCGTCTGACTACTGAAGGATTGAAAACCTTATTCGAAAATTTTGATCTCATCGACATGAAAGTAGGCGGCGGCCCCACCAGCGGCCTGCTCTGGATACTGCAGGAGTGGCTGGCCCTCGTCCTTTCGTTTGGCTCGAAAAAACTGCATTTGATCCTTTATATTATCATCATGCTCCTGACCTTTCCTCTGAAATTTTTGGATATAATTCTAATCCATCATCCCATGGCGCATAACATCGCCAGCGGCTTCTTTATAACAGCCAGGAAAAAATAACGATGGTAGTCTGTCCACGCTGCTATATTCAAATACAAACCGCTGGTGATATATACCGATGCGGCGAATGCGGATATACGGCAAAAACGATGAATTCCATAATAATCTTTGAGCCGGATATGGCCCATGATAATCGGGACTATCCCCAGGATGGCCTGCATTCCCTTTATAAAATTGAGAACAGCCACTTCTGGTTCCTGAACCGAAAGGAATATATTGCCGACCTCTTTGACCGATATATATCGAAAAACAATAAAATCATAGAGGTGGGTGCCGGAACCGGAAATGTTTCCAACATGCTCCGGAGCCGGGGATATTCTATAGCGGCAGGAGAGCTGCACATCGAAGGTCTGCGTATGGCCCGCGGGCACGGCCTGTGTGAATTATACCAGTTCGATATTTTCAATCCGCCATTCCGGGAGCACTTTGACACCGTTTGCGCCTTCGACGTAATAGAGCATTTTGATAATGATACCGGGGCACTGAAAAAAATCCACGGGATGCTGAAAAATGACGGCCAGGTAATCATAACCGTCCCGGCCCACCGGTGGCTCTGGAACTCCGAAGACGTACTGGCCCGTCACAAACGACGATACGACCTGAAAAGGATACGCTCCATTTTCACTGCATCGGGATTCGAGATCATTGAAACACGGCATTTTTTCACTTTCATAATTCCCCTGCTCTTCATTCGAAGATTCATCAACAGAGACATGGTAGAAGATCGACAGCATGAAATAAAAATAAACCCGGTGATAAACGGAATATTATATTATATAACAAAACTGGAGTTTTTCCTCACCCGGCGGCTGAAGCCGCGCCTCGGCGGCAGCATTTCCGTTGTAGCCATGAAGGTAAAAAGTTAAATTGCTTGAAATTTATTCTTATAATTAATATCCTTGGTATACTTATCCACATCACCGGAATAAATTAAGAGGCTGGCATGTATTTAAATACTACGGAAAAAGAAATGATTAAAGAAGACATTATCTCCTCACTTAAGACCAATAAAGAAGTGAAAAAAATAATCGTCTTCGGATCATTTTTTAAAACTGAAAATCCCGGGGATATAGATGTAGCTTTATTTGAAGATAGTGATGATGACTACCTGACCCTCGCGTTGAAATACAGGAAACAGCTGAGAAAAATATCAAAAATATTGCCTATTGATATAATTCCGTTAAAGGCAGGCAAAGAATCATCCTTTTTAGATGAAATCAACCATGGTACTGTCATCTATGAAAGGTGAAACCGCCTCCTGGCTCGCTTATGCGCAAGATAATGTGGATGCAGCTGAAATCCTTATCACAAGCGAGCTATATAATCCGGCATTGCAGAATATTCAACAGGTTATTGAAAAATATCTAAAGGCATTATTACTGGATACTGGCACCAGGCTTAAGAGGACTCATAGTATAAATGAATTGGTCTCTCTATTGAAGGACAACAGTATAATGGTTAAAATAGATGACGATGAAATTGACTTGATTGACTCAATATACCTTCCTTCGAAATACCCCGGAGGAAGCGCTCTCCCGGATTTTATTCCCGATAAAATAATCTGTAATAAATGTTTTGATATATTAATGAAAGTTAAACAATCCGTATCTGACTACCTGAATGCCGCATGAAACATAAAACGAAACATCTCTTCACGATCTTCGCGCCCTTCCTGTGATATCTTTTTTTGATAACAGGAAAGTATTTTAAAACTATTGGAGCAGCCATGATACCCTTCAACAAACCCTGTGTGACCGGAAAGGAAGAACAATACCTGAAAAAAGTCATTGAAAACGGCATCTTCGCAGGCGACAACGAATTCACTAAAAAATGCCATGCATGGTTCGACAATGTATTCCCCGGATCACGAAGCCTCATGACTCCCTCGGCCACCCATGCCCTGGACATGTCGTGCATCCTCATCGACCTGAGGCCCGGCGACGAGGTGATAGTTCCCTCCTTCACCTTCCCGGCCACGGCCACCTGCGCCACCATGCGCGGCGCAACACCGGTCTTTGTAGACATACGGCCCGATACTTTAAACATAAACGAAAATCTCATTGAAGAGGCTATAACGGGCCGCACCAGGGCCATCCTGCCGGTGCACTACGCGGGAGTTGGCTGTGAGATGGAGGCCATCATGGACATTGCCCGTCGCCACAATCTGCCGATCATCGAGGACTCGGCCCAGGCGATCCTCTGTTCATACAAGGGCAAACCCCTGGGAACCTTTGGGCTCTTCGGCTGCTTCAGCTTTCATGAGACCAAGAACCTTCAGTGCGGCGAAGGGGGCGCCATGATCATTAATGATCCCGCATACTTTGAACGGGCCGAAATTCTCAGGGAAAAGGGAACAAACCGCTCTAAGTTCTGGCGCGGCGAGATAGACAAGTATTCCTGGGTGGATACGGGATCATCCTATATCCCTTCAGAACTCACCTCGGCCTTTTTATACGCGCAGCTTGAACAGGCTGAAACGATCATGAAGGACCGGTTGAAAAGCTGGGACCTGTATTATAAAGGGCTTACTCCCCTTGAAGATAAGGGACACATCGAACTGCCTCGTATCCCGGAACACTGCAAGCACAACGGTCATATTTTTTATATTAAGGTAAGAGATCTTAAAGAGCGAGACGCGATTATTAAATTTCTCCGTGAAAAGGGCATATACAGTGTGTTTCACTATGTGCCTCTGCACAGCTCCCAGGCCGGTCGTAAATATGGGCGCATGCACGGCGAGGACTGCTACACCACGAAGGAAAGCGACCGGCTTGTGCGGCTGCCCATGTATTATCAATTAACAAATGAAGAAATACATAAAGTCATTGATAATGTGCAATCATTTTTCGCTTAACTTTTTAAAAGGATCACCGATAACAGCCGGTTCGGGCGGATATATAAGGGGCGGTTTGCCGGTATATGTTCCCTTCAAAACACCCTGCACTATCATTCGCGCCCCGGCTGCGCTCCTTACGCCTTCAGTTTTCTCCATAAAAAATTCAAGAGCCTTATACCATTTTGTGTTTTTGATTGAATTAACATCTCCTGTCTTCATCTCCGACAAAGGAGCCGGGGAAAATACGCTGTTGCCGGCATTAAAAATTGAACCAGGCAACGATGCGCCGGTTCCGGGCTCTGTTTCTGTATTTTTCCAAATCCAATAGTTGATAATGCCATAGTTATACGCACCGTACAGGTCATCGGATTCCTTCTCCAGGGCCTTATTGACATATTCAAGCGCTTTGCGGTCAATATTTCCAGTCCATGATTCAACGGCTTTATGGTAATACATAGATATAAGCAGATATTTATCCACAAAAACCGTATCGGATACGTTTTCAAATATCCCGATTGCGTTGGAGTAATCACGGTTATAATAGGCCACAACACCTTTTATATAGTCGCCCATCTTCTGGACGACTTCCACCTGATCCGCCAGTCCAAACCGCCGACTCATACTGGTAAATATTATTTGCACACCCTCCCAGTCCCGAATGCTCAGAGCAAAAGCGCATGCCTCTGCCGCGCTATGAAGGTTCTTTATGTTTCCCAATGATGATCCCCGGACAATACTGTTTTGAGGCAGCGGCACTTCCTTCTTTACGAATACCGGCCCTGAAGGGCCGTAGTAGGCCAGTTTCCAATCCGCAGATTCGTAAAAATAGGTAATGAGTACCTGATTCATATATTGAAGATTAATTACATCAAAGGGATACTTTTTAACAAAGGATTCAATGCTTTTACCGCTATCGAAATCTAAAAATTCCCTGTACATATCCTTAAAAGGAAAATAACGCGGATCGATCATTATTTTAACATCCGGCCCCAGCCTCCAGAGCATATAACCGCCGTTATTATATACATTGCCTATTTTATAAGCTGAATAATTCTGTTTTATAAATTCCGTTTCATCCATGGAGTTAATATAGCCATTTCCCAGTCCCAGCCACTGTTCCCTCGGAGGGGTAAACAGGGCATTGTAAACGGTCCAGCGGACCTGATCGAGACTGATCAGCACTACGATGATGATGTAAACCCACACGACAGCCTTGCGTTTAATTTTCGCAATCAAAGCGTCATCGGCCAGCATATACAGGGTATTGAATGCAAAGACAGGAGCCCAGAAAAAAGTGGTCCGTAAAAACTTGAGATACAGCGCGATATAAAACAAGTTTGTTAAAATAATAGCAAAATCATACTTTTTAGTTTTCTTAACGGCAATAAAAGCATACAATGTCACCAAAAGCGAGATGATAATATAAAGTGTTGGGTTTGTAATTCCAAAAGTGGCGCTGTATGCGGATATTCTCTCAAAATCCCCGGATACCGCATCATACTGAAACGTCATTTGGAATAACTGTACAGGATATTTCCACCCATAAGGCGTTATAAATAAAGCTATTCCCGAGAGAATGAACGCTATTAAAAGATGTTTCCGTACCTCTGCTTCGAGGGCCTCTGTTGGATTAAACCGAGAATTTATAATATCTCCGAGAAGGACAAGCCCGAGGAAAGGAAAACCGAATATAAAAGCGCCATGAGTGTTGACCCACAGGAGCATGATTACGGGAAACAGGTATACAGCTTTATAATATTTCTTCCCCTCAACCCTGATAAACCACCACAGAAAGACCGTTATAAACATGAATAAAAAAGAAATTATCTCCGGCTTAATCAATGTTGCTCCAATTCCTGCAATGAGCAGAGAAACAAGCCCGGTCAATCCTGAAAGGGGATGAAAAGCTACCCCTGTTTTGATGGCTGCCCAGACAAATAAAAACAGGGAAAGCAGCGGGATTATATAGCGCAACGCATACAGGGCATTGACCCCCCCCCATTGATATAATTTATAGAAACATATCTCGGGCAGCCATGCACAATAAATAATATCGTTTGTCGCCTTTGTCCATGTGTATATGGTATGATCCGGTATCAATGTTTTATTTTCGAGAAGATATTTGCCATAGGACATGTGCCACCATGTATCGCCATCACCAATGGGGCGTGTGTACATGAAAAAAATAACGATAACGCAGAGTAGTATTGAAAAAACAAACACGCCCTTCTTAAGCAGTTCCATTGTATAGCAGCACTCCTTCTTAACAAAAATAATACGATCGAGTCGATAATAACTCCATGATATTTTTATACTGTCAAGAAAAAATGAACAGATATTTCTTATAATCTCACTGGATTGAAAAATTAATTATTAAAAACTTTTTTATCGAGCATTGAATATCAAAACAACCACATAATATTAATCATTTAATTAATATTTAAACAACATTATGTCTCTTTTTGTGCATATTTAAACAAATACATTCAAATTTTTGGTTATTTTTGTTACAAAAAAGATTGACTTTATAATTTACGTATGGCTAAATCACTGCTAGCGTATGTTCTTTTTACGCTATCATTTAAAGTATATAATAAATAAAAAAATGGAGGTCTCACTACATGAAGAAAGTTAACATTCTTCTAATGGCACTGGTCATTGCTCTGGCATTCGGCACAACTGCCTTCGCCAAAAACGGTCTGTCCGTGGGTGTTGGTTTTGGTACAAAATTTGACTGTAATAGTCTCGGCGACACCATATCCAATGATGGTCTTGACAAAATTGATGACGATGGTACGAATTACGGCTCGGCGATTATTCCCGAAAACACACTTATTGCAATGGATAAATTGGGCTACGTCAAAAATGTCAAAGATGCTGGATCAATCACAGCTTTCGATTTCGCCATCAATGCACGTTACGATATGCTCAATTACCTCTTCGTCAGGACCGGATTCAACTATAACAGTAATTTCGGCATGACGAAAACGTCATGGAAATATGATGGAACAAATGGAACTGTTTCTGCATTGGGTCTTATCGATGCCAAGCAGTCCCAAACATGGGAATATTCCTCATGGGCCATTCCTATTCAGTTAGGTCTCAATATTCCCATCAGCGAAGGCAAATATAACATCTATATGGGAATGGGTATCACCATGGCCAAAGGTACATGGTCTCTTAAAGTAAAGGCCCCTGCCCAGGCTTATCAATTATTTACCGGTGATGCTAATGGCGCCATTGATACCAAAGTTACATTTGATAACTTCGGTGTTGGCCTCAACTATCTTCTTGGTGTTGATGCAGAAGTGTATGACAACCTTTTCGTCTTTGTTGAAATGGAGTATCAGTTTGTTGCCGGTATGAGCAAAGCGGAAACCGTTAAAGACGCTGATGCAATACCAGTTCTCGGAACAAACACAATGGCATACCCGGTTGTTTCCGGCGGTGCTATTTATCGCGTTGGCGTGAAATACCATCTGGGATTTGCGTCAATATAAGCTCTTTTCCATTTAAATTACAAAAAAATCCGCCCTCCTCCCGAGGGCGGATTTTTTTATATGCTTGCATTGAGCTATAAAGGCGACGGGTAAAAAAACAGAGTTTTTGTAAATAATCCCTGTTATATCAGTTAAGGAAGAAAAATAGAAAACTTTACAGGAAGATTATAATCTACGAAAGCAAGGTCTCCAATATAACGGTTTTGTGATAACATATTCATTTTAAAATCTTAACGAAACCGCAGCATCAAATCCTTCATACGGACCTATTTCCCGCGCCCTCTCATTCCTCTGAGTTGCCATGGAAACCCGCGAGAAAAACGATACTGATATTCTTTGTTCCGCTACGGAATTCAAACCGTTTTCTTCATTGAGCTTATCAATATACTTATATGAATAGATCATGTCTCCGATAGTCAGGGCCAGCCATATTGACGCCGAAGTGATGGCCCATATCTGATACGTCTTTCTCTTAAAATATCTATCTACTACTGAATTATTACTCATACCGGAATCCGATTTGGAAACAGTTCCTATCATTGGTACGACAAGGGGAGTAAAGAAAAAAATGCTCTTTGAAACGGCAAAAGTCATTCCCATTACCGGTTTGGTTCCCGCCCAGAGACTCCCGCTGTACATGGGAATCAACGAAATCCACATGGCCGTCTTCGGCGAATAATACTTTTTCTCTCCGGAAACCATCTGCCTGTGCTTCACCTTCATCTTCCTCGCCCGGTTCTTCTCATCCACTACGGTGTAAACCGAATCCTTTTTAATCACTGTTTCATCAGAAGAGGAAAGCTCCTTCCGCACGGTGTAGGCAGTCTCGTCCTCATCAACAATATAGGCCTTCATCCGGGTATTATCGTTCATGAAAAACTCATACTGTACTTTATAATCTTCCCCTTCCAGGACCCGGAGCACCGAATCTGCCGGAATTTCCATTTTAATGTTATTTTTCCCCTTAAAAGATACGGTCTTGTCGGTTTCTCCCGTGACTGTCCCTTCCATGATAGTCCCGTCTTTCAAAAACAGGGCTTCGGCAAAAAGATTTTGCGTCGATAAAAACATGCAGGCCAGCATGGTGATTATTCCCATGGCCGGTACGATTGATTTTTGAATGCTCTGTTTCATGTATCCTTCCTGTGATTGCGCCTGACTCCCTCCCTCTGCCGTATAGACGCGATTAATCGCGTCTGTACGGGTGAAAGAAGGCTGCGCCGTAAATTTATATAGCTCTTAATATGGGACGAGCATGGCGTGATTCATCTTTTATTGCAATTATTTTTTGCTATAACGGGGCAGACTGGAAACCTTAAATCAGGTTTTAAAACAATACTGGGAAATATTTGCCGAGTTCCCGTATAGCCTGATCTTTCTTTAATAAATAACATTATTCTCACTGATACAAAATCCAGGATATGTTGATTTCGTATCGCGGTATCAGTACTATGAGATATGATTAAAAAACTTTACTGACCATAAATTTTATATTGACACGTGAAGATACTTTCTATATTCTATAATATAGATTATATAGTTTTTTTTATCTTTATTATGATGCCTTTTTAATATAGATTATACCGTATCTGTCTTAATAGAATTGATTTTATTGAATTTATTTGCAATAAGCTTCACATCTTCGGATTCTCGTTTTGTTTTTTTCAATTGATAGGTCTAAGCCGGAACAAAGGTTATTATTTATAAGTCCGGCAAAATGAATTAAATAATCATTCTAAACCCAAATCAAAATCAGTCCTGACAATGAGCAGACTATATATAATCATTTATTCAAAATAATTCAGGGATAAAAGTGTATTCCTGTTAAAATAATATTTAAATTAAAGAGGTGTAAAATGAAGAAGTATAAGGTTATGAGTTTACTATCCGTCTTATCGCTGCTGATTGCAAGCAACGCATTTGCTACAAATGGTATGCGGCTCATAGGTTTCGGACCCGTACAGAGGGCCATGGGGGGCGTAGGCGTCAGTGCCACCCTTGATGGAGCTTCCACTCTGACGAATCCTGCCGGCATGGTAGATCTGAAAGGAAGGATCGATTTTGGTGCTACGTATTTTTCTCCTTTTGTAACACTGGAAACCGGTGGCGGCGATATCGACTCGGACAAAGGAGCCTCACCGGTCCCGGCTTTCGGGCTTATTATTCCGACTGCTATTGACAATCTCAGCTTCGGTGTAGGGGCATACGGTGTTTCAGGCATGGGTGTTGATTTCAATCTGTCTGCCATGAGCATGATCATGTATACCTCCTATTCACTGATGCGTTTCACTCCCGGCGTTGCCTACAAAATCATGGATATGATTTCCGTCGGCGCGACCGCAAATATCATGTACGCCACTATGGAATATTCCATGAATCTTGGTGGCGGTCAGATGTCCGATATGGGCGCTTCGGCCTTCGGGGGAGGATTCACTCTAGGCGTGCAGGTAAAACCAATCGAAATGGTTACCATAGGCTTCGTATATGAATCGACAAGCTGGTTCCAGAATTTCAAATTCAACCAGTACATCGACGGCGGCACGGTAACTGAAAACTCTATGGACTTTAACCAGCCCATGAACCTTACTGCCGGGGTGAGCGCCGAACCGATAAAGGGCCTCATCATCGCCTTCGATCTTCAGTGGATCCAGTGGTCCGAAACGAACGGCAACAATAAGCCCGCCTTTACCGGCGGCAACATGGATATGGACTGGGAAGACCAGATTGTATACAAGGTCGGCGTTCAATACGCAGTTATACCTCTCGTCACGGTCCGGGCTGGAGTCAACTACGGCAAGAGCCCCGTACCGTCATCTTCCAAGGACGCCAATCAGTACGGCGTGAATGCCGCTTTTCCCGCCATTACCGAATGGCATATTACGGGAGGTCTTGGCCTGAACCTCTCAGAAAAACTTGAAGTAAATCTTGGCGCGATGTTCGCACCTGAAGCATCACTGGCCGTCGGTGCTTTAGGCAAAGTGAAAATGACCCAGTATTCACTTGATGCAGGTGTAGGATACAAATTCTAATTATCTGCTTTAATCAACAAGCAATACAAAAAGGGGTAGCTTTCCGGGATACCCCTTTTTTGCCTTATAGGTACGGACAGGTCGCGACCTGTCCGTACCTATAAGGCCCATAGATCGATATTTACTATTTCCTCCCCCTCTCCGCCGCCGCGCCGATGAAATCGCGAAACAGGGGACTGGGGTCCGTGGGCCTGGACTTGAATTCGGGATGGAACTGTGTGGCCACAAACCAGGGATGGTCCGGCAGCTCGATGGTCTCCACCAGGTTATTCTGGGGATGAATGCCGCCGAAGACCATGCCCTTCTCCTCGTAGAGCTGCTTGTACTTCAATGTGTATTCAAAGCGGTGGCGGTGCCGTTCCACCACGGACTGCTTTCCGTATATTTTCCGAATGAGGGTTCCTTCCTGGAGTTTGCACAGGAAACCTCCCAGGCGCATGGTGCCTCCCTTGTCCACCACCATCTCCTGCTCCTCCAGGAGCGAAATGACGGGATGGGGCGTTTCCTGGTCTATCTCCGTTGAGTTGGCGTTTTCCAGTCCGCACACACTGCGGCCGAATTCTATTACGGCACAGTGCAGTCCCAGGCAAATGCCGAAAAAGGGTATCTTCCGCGTGCGCGCGTAATTGATGGCCTGAATTTTACCTTCAATGCCCCGGT
Organism: Spirochaetae bacterium HGW-Spirochaetae-1; assembly: GCA_002839375.1. Taxonomy (NCBI): domain Bacteria; kingdom Pseudomonadati; phylum Spirochaetota; species Spirochaetae bacterium HGW-Spirochaetae-1. Next base: position 370,719 of record PGXY01000007.1, read on the forward strand.
TGCCAAACCCGCCCGGGACCAGAATGCCATCGACGTCCTTCAGTGCAGTCTCAACGCCGCCCTTCTTCATGTTCTCCAGGTCCTCGGAATCGATGCGCAGTATGTTCAGCTCCGCCTCGTTGGCCACGGCGCCATGGATCAGGGCCTCGTAAATGGAGCGGTAGGAGTCCTGCAGGGCTATGTATTTCCCCACCACGGCAATGGTGACCTTTTTCTTCGGATTCCGCTGTGTTTTAATGAATTTGTCCCATTTGGGAATCTTCAGCGCCGGGGCCTCAAGTTCAAAATGTTCCAGCACTATTGTGTCGAACCCCTCTTCGTGGAACATGTAGGGAATCTCGTATATGGAGCCCTGTATGTCAATAGCCGAGATGACGTTTCTTTCTCCCACGTTGCAGAAGAGGGCGATCTTGCCCTTCATCTCATCGGAGAGTTTGTTTGCCGTGCGGCACAGGAGCATGTCGGGAATAATACCGATCTGCATGAGTTCCTTTACGGAATGCTGGGTCGGCTTGGTCTTGGCCTCACCGGCAACGGTGATAACCGGCACCAGGGTGAGGTGGATATTCATGACCCTCTTTCTTCCCAGTTCCTGCCGAATCTGCCGTATGGCCTCGAGAAAGGGAATACTTTCGATGTCGCCCACGGTACCGCCTATTTCCACCAGGACAAAATCAAGCTCATCCTCGTTTGCTACGTCGTATATTCGTTTTTTAATTTCATTGGTGATGTGAGGGATTACCTGTACCGTTCGGCCCAGGTAGTCGCCGCGCCGTTCGCGCTGGATAACGGCGTTGTATATCTGGCCCGTGGACACGGAATTCTTCTTTGACAGCTTTGCGTTGGTAAATCGTTCGTAATACCCCAGGTCCAGGTCCGTCTCGGCGCCGTCCTCGGTAACATAGACCTCGCCGTGCTGGAAAGGACTCATGGTGCCGGGATCGATATTTATATAGGGGTCCATTTTTATCAGTGAAATCCGGTACCCGTGCCCCTCCAGGAGAAGCCCCAACGATGCCACGGAAATACCCTTGCCCAGGGAGGAACATACACCGCCGGTCACAAAAACGAATCTGGTTTTATGATTTTCCATAACGCCATCCTGCTCAAACTTGATTTAAATCGGAATTATGCGACTACACTGCAAAGGGGGAACATGCCCCGGGAAATCACAAATATTATGTCACTATATCTCACATAAACCATATAAATAAGACATGGCAAGCTGTAAAATAAAAATTATAAAAAAATCCTGCAAAACAGAAAATTTAATCTGCCTGTAACAATACAGGACTTTTATCCTGCCTTGTCATAATTTTCCTGATTTATCCGGTTAAGCCGTCACTAATTCCAGTCCCCTCCTCAAACATCACTTGACATTATTTCTGTCATAAATTACATTTTCTACACTGCGCTTCCCCCAGGATAGCGCCGGTTCTGACTGCAACAGTGCCTTTGCACAACGAGAAGCTTCTGAGTGAGGATAAAATGGCTGAAAAAAGGAAATACCAGCGGTATGCCTGCAAGCTGAAAGCAAAATACGACTATTATGAAGGCAATCCCGATGATATGGACATTGCAACAATCACTCCCATAAAAGGGGATGGATATATTCTTGATATAAGCCAGGGCGGGCTTTTTATTATTACAAATGAGCGGGTCGCCATAGGCATGCCCATACGAATTAACTTCAAGACTAAAAAAGAAGACCATAGCATAATGGGCAAAATCATCCGGACGGGCCTTTTAAAAAACAACCCGTCGGAAGTAGCGCTGAAATTCGCCCGTTTTTCCGCCAAGGGAGATGCCTATATCGCCATCGAGTTCGATGAAACCATTCCCGAAATCTCGGACAAGGACATATGAAGCACAAGATTATCCGGATAGACAGCATTGCTGAAATCGATACATCAAAAATCAACGTGTATGACCTCAATAACCGCTATATCGATCCCCGGGGAAACATATACGGACTTAAATATGACCGCCTCAGGAAAAAAATTGAGATAATCCGTCTTGTCAGAACCCTTACCGATGAAGCACCGGTCATGCAGCATAAAATCATCCAGAAAAAAATCGATGATACCCGTAATATAGTCGAGGAAGAGGACTATGAGGAGGAGCTTGACGGGGATATGTCCGTGGAAGAAGAACGTATCTTTGATCCTCTCACCCTTGTCAACGAAACGCTGCGCATGATGGACTCACACCGGGAACGGCTCAAGGGCATCATGATGAACATAAAGAATTCCAATGTATTCCCCAAGGAGAACAAATCGGAAAGCATCGAGCTGGAAAACATCTTCCGAAACATGGAAATAGACGGCATCCAGCATTTTGAAAAAGTTGACAACTATGAACGCGAACTGACCAGTTATCCCCGGTCCATCACCTATTACCAGGCGAAAGTGGATACCCACGGCCGGCAGGTAATCGAGATGCTGGGCGGCAACAATGAACGCATCCTCCGTTTCATCCACTTTTACGAGATGTACAATTCCATCACCGCCCTGTACAGAAACCTGCGGAAAATCCTAACAACCCTGATAGAATTCGTGGCTGTCAAGGACGTGGAAAACATGAAAACACTTACAGCCTTTGAACGGCAGAGCTTTGAGGATGCCACGGTTTCCATCGATAATACTATGCGTGAGATTGACCGTATTCTCGACAGCATGGTACCCATGGGCGAATACCTGCAGGATCCCGAAAACTTCTGATCAGAAGCTGCCCGATACGGCAAAGTACACCCCACCGTGGCTGGGATTTTTCGTTATGTCCCAGGCATACATGAGGTTCAGGATGACACGGCTGTACAGGGCCGTTAACCGCAAACCGGTCCCTCCTTTATAGTCCCATTCCCGCGTTTCCTGCCGGAACAGGCTGCCGTCGATGAAGGGGCCCATAAAAAGATAATTTTTGGAAACTTCGAATTCCAGATCCAGCCCTGCAGTGTTGATAATCTGTGCCGCAGTATAATCGCCGAAAAAACCCAGAAGGTGTTCGTTATATACATAGGCAAGGTGCATTCGATCCGCCGATGACGTGAAAAACCCGTAGTATCCGGGAACAAGCCGGAGCCATGTCACGGGAAAAACCGGGTACTCCGCAGTGACAACGGCGTCGGCGTAAAAAATATCGTTGTATGTCTCATATCCGCCGCCGCCCTTCAGCCTGACATGCCAGGTGTCACGCCGCTTTCCCGACTCCTCACCGTTGCCCAGGGACGCTTCGCCGTTCAGCCGTATATCGGAATAAAGACGCCTTGTCTCGCCGCGGTAATCCTTTATCCATACCGGGGCTCCGCTGAGAGAAACACTGCACTGCAGCATCTCCATGGTAAAACGATATCCCAGCGAGGGAACCACGGTGATGGTACTGTACTCCTGCTGCTGCCGTGTTTCCCAGGCATCGATCTTCATGCCGGAATAGAGTTCCATGAACAGGGCGCTGCTATGATCACTGCCGAAATAGTAGAAGATAAAATCGCCGTCGGCCTTCCTGAGCTCACCGCTTCCGATACCGACACCGGCACGGACATCCAAAGCCGACGCATCAAAGGCGTAATAGTATCCGGCAAAAGGGTTTATTCCATAAAACAGGTCCGACCCTATTCCCCCGTAAAACCTGCCCCTCGCCTTCACGGCATCGACGACAAGAAATACATTGCCCGAATCGGTTATTTCGATGCCGGCCCTGACATCGTCCAGCGCAAACCGGTCCCTGGCCTTCGCCAGCCTTTTGCTGAGAATATTCCGGTTATAGCTTTCTTCAGATTCCGGCATGAGCATTCTCTCCACTTCCTTCGCCGTCGCTTCGGGAATGCCACGGACCACGGCCCCCTCCAGAAGGGGCTCGTGGATATAGACAACCATGACGGCATCATCGTGAACCTCTATCCTCCCAACCACGGCCAGGGAATAGCCGTGACGCCGGTATTCATTTTCGATAAGCGTTCCCAGGCGCCGCATGTCATCATCGGACAACTCGCCGTGGAACTGCCGCAGAATATGATCAATGCTGAATGAAGAGACCCGCCCCTCAACCTTCACGGAACGGACCTCGCGTCCGTAAACCGTCAGGGTGCATAAAAACAGGAGTGCGCATGCAAGACTCATGATTCCATTTCGTATATTCATAACCACATTTCCTTCATTATCCATGATTGCGCATTCGTAACACACATCACACAAACTGTCCATTTTTTTTCGTGTCGTTTCTATAAATAACCACTCATCCCTGTGGTGCTCTTTATAATTATTACTGAAATAAAAACCATGCCCCATCATAGAGTTTAATATTTTGCATTAATCTCTTGACCTCATTTATGCTGAAATTTATTATACACAGATAGATTGCATACCGCAGGTTCCGGACATCATGTCCCGCTTTCCTGCGCTTCATATACAGGGAGGACGTAATGACAGCGCTGTATATTCTATCCGGCATAGCCGGTATCATCATATTGATCATACTCCTCAAATTTGCCCAGCTCTTCGTCGGCAACCGCCGTACAGAACGGGAGCGGTGTGAGCTTCGTGATAAAAATATTTCTTCCATGGGTGCCGTGGAAAAATTGTCCATTCTCCCCCTGGTCGATTTTTTTACCGACGATGAAAACCTCAGAACCGAAGCAGGCGTCTCTTACCTCATACGGGCCGATGAAACAAAAATACTTCTCGACACGGGATTCAACAGAAACGGCGAACATCCATCTCCCCTGCTCCACAATATGACGGCGCTGAACATTGACCCGGAAAAAATCGATATGATATTCATAAGCCACCTGCATCTTGACCATGTGGGCGGACTCAGGGACAGCAGAAAAAAAACCTTCAGTATTTCACAGGGATTTGTTCCCCTGAGAAAAATTCCCGTCTATGCTCCGGGAGAAGTAGCAGCATCGCAGTGGAACCCCGGCCCCCGCGTCATCGAAGTGACTGAACCCGAGGTTTTGCAGAAAGGAATCGCAACCCTGGGGGTCATCCCGCGGAATCTTTTTCTCATGGGCCCCGTTTACGAGCAAAGCCTTGTCATCAACCTTAAGAAAAAGGGCCTTGTCGTCATCATAGGCTGCGGGCATCAGACCATAGAGCGCATACTGGACCGCGTTGCGTCAGTTTTCGATGAAAAGGTATATGCCATCATCGGCGGGCTGCACCTTCCCGTAAACGGCGGTAGAATTAAACTGGGTCCCCTCGATATACAAAATATGGTAGGCTCCGACCGGGTTCCCTGGAAGGGCGTCACGGAAGACGATGTAGCCGGCGCCATCAGGGCCGTTGAAAAAGCCGCTCCTTCATTCATATCTCTCTCTCCCCATGACAGTTCCGACTGGGCCATTGAACAGTTCAGAAAGGCCTTCGGCGACAGGTATCACGACCTGAAAGTGGGGACGAAACTGAAACCCGGCTCCCGTGTTAAAGAAAAGACCCGAATCTGATATAAACCGTTTATTCACTTGAAAAAAAAAGGCCTATTGTCATAAATGCCAGTAATACTGGCCCATGATGTCAGTTGTAAAAAATGATCCTGAAACCGCTGTCAGACAAGTTCATACACTCGGAAGAATTCCGCAGCATGAATATCTCAGCAGCCCCCTTCTCAATCGAGGGGATTGCCCCGTCGTCCTATCCCCTGATCATAGCCTCCCTGTTCCACTCTGTGCCCGGACAGTACCTGGTAGTCGCCGATACCACCCAGAAAATGCATGATCTCTTCCTGGACCTGGGCTGTTTCATCCCGGAACAGTCGCTATACCAGCTGCCGCCCTGGGAAACGCTCCCCTATGAATTTGTTTCCCCGCCGGAAAAAGTGGAACGGGACCGGATAACAGCCCTGTACCGCATGATAGGAGGCAAACCTTCTGTTTTTGTCACCACCATGGAATCCCTTTTAAGGAGAATCCCCCACCGTGACTTCTTCATTAAAAAGGGGCTGTCCCTGAGCATTAACGAAGAGTATCCCTTTGACGACCTGGTAGAAACCCTTGTCTCCTATGGATACACGCGCGAGCCCAGGGTCGAATCATTCGGCCAGTTCTCCATAAAGGGCGGCATCATTGACATCTTTCTTCCTGCCTTCGATAATCCCGTAAGGCTCGATTTTTTCGATGATGCCCTGGAGTCCATCCGGGAATTCGACGCCGTTTCACAGATTTCCAGCGGCAGGCTGGAAAGCATCACCCTCTATCCCCGCAGGGAACTTGTCCTGTTCAGCAGGGAAAAGGAAAAGCTCCTGGCCCGTCTGAAAAAAGCCGGAGATGAAGGATATGAGCTCACCGACGAGATCAGGTCACAGGTTGAGCAGGGAAGCATCGACAGAATAAGCGGTATTGAAGACCTGTTCCCCCTGGCCCTGGAGAGCGATGTGCTGCTGTCATACCTCAACGACAGCGCCCGGATAATCTTTCTCGACACGGCCGAACTCGCGGCAAAACGGAACCTCCTGGAAAGGACCTTCAACGAACTCTATGCGAAAAGACGGGAAAAATTTTTCTGCCTCCCGCCCGTGGAACTTATCAGCGTCAGCGCCTACGAGGAAGCTGCGGCGCGGGCCATCACCCTCCAGACCTTCACGGCCACGCCGGGAGCCCTGAACTGGAGGCTCCGGAGCATTCCCAATTTTCACGGCAAGATAAAATTGCTCCGCGAAGAACTGGACCGCCGTATTGAAGACGGCTGGGACATTATCATCACCACGGGCTTCGAGGGACAGGCCCGCAGGCTCCATGATCTTCTCGCATCCTACGGTCCCGATGATGATTTTGACAGCGTCTCGGAAAATCACGCCATGAATATAATCATATCCCCCTGTCACGAGGGGATAGAGGTTCCGGGAATAAAAACGCTTCTGCTCTCGGACCACGACGTTTTCGGGAAAAGCTACCGCAAGAAAAAGCAATTCAAGAAAAAAAGTTCCCGCCCCATTGAATCATTCCTGGACCTCAGGGAAGAAGACTACGTGGTCCACATCAATCACGGCATCGGTATTTTTCGGGGAATCGAGCGGATGGCCGCCGGCGGCGTTGAAAGGGATTTCCTCCTCATTGAATACGCCGACGGCGACAAACTGTATGTTTCCCTGGACCAGATAACCATGGTGCAGAAGTACATCGGTTTTGAGGGGCGCAGGCCGCGCATTGACGCCCTGGGGAAAAAGTCCGCCTGGAACCGGATCAAGGACAAGGTCCGGGAATCCGTGGCGGAAATCGCCAGGGAACTCATTGAAATTTATTCCCAGAGAAGCGCCCTCAAGGGATTTCAATACCCGCCCGATACCCTGTGGCAGGAAGAATTCGAATCGCTCTTCGAATACGAGGAGACCCCGGACCAGATAACGGCCATTGAAGATGTCAAGGATGACATGGAGAGTGCACGGCCCATGGACCGTCTCATATGCGGCGATGTGGGTTTCGGTAAAACCGAAGTGGCCATCAGGGCATCCTTTAAAGCCGTCATGGCTGGACGGCAGGTGGCAATACTGGTGCCGACCACGGTTCTGGCCATGCAGCATTTCAATACCTTCAAACGCCGCTTTGCCGACTACCCCATATCAATCGACATGGTCTCCCGGTTCAGGTCACGAACACAGATTCTCCAGAGCAAAGACCGCCTGGCCCGCGGCGAGATAGACATCATCATCGGCACCCACGCCCTGGTCACGGGCCACATAAACTTTAAAAACCTGGGACTTCTCATCATCGACGAAGAACAGAAGTTCGGCGTGCGCCACAAGGAGCAGCTTAAAAAAATGCGCGCCATGGTGGACGTACTCACGCTCTCTGCAACGCCCATTCCCCGCACACTCCACATGTCACTGGCGGGAATCCGCGACTTGTCAACCATCGCCACCCCGCCGGAAAACCGGCAGGCCATTGAAACCTATGTCATGGAGGACAATCCCGACATACTGAGAATGGCCATACTGAACGAAGTGGAACGCGACGGCCAGGTCTTCTATGTGCATAACAGGGTGCAGACTATTGACGGCCAGGCGGAGATGCTCCAGAAAATTGTCCCGGGCGTTTCCATCGGCGTGGCCCATGGCCAGATGCATGAACACGAGCTGGAAGAAATCATGATCGATTTCCTTAACAAGAAATACGACGTCCTGGTAAGCACCACCATCATAGAATCGGGCCTGGACATGCCCAACGTAAACACCATCATCATAAACCGCGCCGATACCCTGGGACTCTCGCAGCTGTACCAGCTCAAGGGCCGCGTAGGCCGGTCCATCCGGCAATCCTACGCGTACCTGTTCTATCCCCGCCATTTCACCCTCACCGAAGAGGCCCAGAAACGACTGCAGGTTATCGCCGAATATTCCGAACTGGGAAGCGGTCTGAAGATAGCCATGAAGGACCTGGAAATCCGCGGCGCGGGGAACATCCTGGGAAGAGAACAGTCGGGCAGTATCATGGAAGTGGGCTTTGAGCTCTACTGCCAGATGCTTGATGATGCGGTACGGCGCCTGAAGGGCGAAAAGCCCTCAACGATATATCGCACGCCGGTCTTCATTAAGACGGACTTTTTCATACCCGACACCTATATGGCCGACCAGCGCCAGAAAATCGAATTTTACAAACGATTCGAATCCTGCGAAAACATGGATGAGGTGGAACAGCTGAAAAATGAACTCACGGACCGTTTTGGCCCCCCTCCCCCGGAGGTCAATATCCTCATTGAACTGGAGGAAATCAGAACGCTGGCGTCGCAGTTGTTCATTGACGAGATACTGGAGCATTCCCATGCGATAAAAATAAGGATATCGGGCCAGTCCGCCATAAACATGGAAAAGCTGGTCCGGCAGATAGCCGAGGATGACCGGCTTTCCATGGACCCCCGTGACAATGTTACCCTTGTCTTTGTTCCCCATGCCATGGAGACAGAAAAAAAGCTTTCAGAGCTAAAAAAATGGTTGCAACAAATATCTTAACCTGTAGTGTCTTGCTCAGTTTCGTGAAAGTCATGAGAATACGGCATTCCATCCTCTGACTTCTTCTTGAATAACAACATAAACAACAAAATCAACAACATACTGTTGCATAAACTCTATACAGGAAAGGAATTATTGTATGAAATCAAAAAAAATCTATCTTCTGTCAATTTTTCTTATGGCTGTTACGGCATTCTCATGCAGTCAATTCGGGTCTAAAAACTGGGCGGTAAAAATAGACGATGACACTATCTCCATGGAGGAATTTGAACGTTTTTACTATACACAGAACAAGCTTCTCCTCAATATCGATAAAAATGAAGAAATTGATAAACTGGCCGCAGATCCGTCTCTCCTCAATCCGCAGCTCCAACAGTATATCATAAAGGCTAACTTTCTTGACCATCTTGTAGCACAGCGCCTGCTGTATAAAAAAGCCCTTTCCGACAAATCGGTGAGCCAAAAAGAACTGGAAACTATCCAGGAAATTGCGAAAATGCAGGCTGTCGCCACCTACTATCTCGGCACCCAGCTGAAAGACTCCATTACTGTTACTGACGAGGAAGTGGATAAATTCTACCGGGAGAACATTCAACTCTTTAAGGGCGTTCCCATGAATGATTCGGTCATAAGCAGGATCAAGCAACAGATCTTCATGCAAAAATCGAGCGCGCTGTCCAACCAGTATATAATGAACCTCCTGGCCGAGAGCAAGGTCAACAAGGAAGGTTTTAAAAACTATATGAAGGAACAGGAAGCTAAAAAAGGCAAGGACGAAGCATCCAAGTCCACTGAGGGAGAAACCGCTCCCAAATAAACATTCCTTCTATTAAACCGGCGCAACAGCATGTGTCAAGCCATGCATTATTGCCGGTGGCATAATGATCCCAGAGCTGCAATTCCCGGAATTGCAGCTTTTTTTATATTTGACATTATTAAATATCTATTATTATCATATATTATCATAACAAGGGAACATGGATAAATCATTATATGCATTTCCTCTTGTGGGCGCCCATATTTGAAAAATCAGTTTTTTGAAAAAAGCCTGATTTTAAAAGTGCCGTGATGAAGCGCAGAGAAAGTGATGCGGGCATATTTTCACCCGTCAGTTTAACCGGATTAAGGGAAAACAGATGTTTATAAAATACGGTTAAACTCTGCCGGAATTTTGATGAAATTTTATTTTATACTGGTCCATGCCGTCGGATTTGTCGATGCAAAGAACAGTATGATACTTTACTAAAGTACGAGGTATAAACATGTCACAGGCAAAGAATAAGAACCACCTGATTTTCGCACTAACAGCATGTTTTCTTATATTCGCCCTTTCCTGTTCTTCTACAAAAAAGGCCGTAAAATTCAATAAAAAAAGCATGCCGGTCAATTCCAGTATCGCCGTGGTTATTGACAGCAAAAGCAACCTGAAAAACGTTGTCCTGGTGAAATTCCTCGCCAAAGGCTTTAATGTAAAGGCTTTCAATGCCACCGACATGTATCAAATGAGTGATATATACGATATCAAGGACCTGAAAAAACTTTCCTACAGCTCTTCGGCCGATGAGGCAAGCAGCCTGCTTTCCATGCAGAAATCCTACAGCAACCTGTACAAGCTTCATTTTTACAACTATGAAATAAACAAGGCCGAGCTCCTTACGGAAATAAAAGGCAAGTGGGGAGTGGATTATCTCATTGTTCTCGACCTGAAGGACTGGGAGGAAGTAAGCTGGGGAAGAGCCATTGATCTCCGGACCTATGACATTGTCTGGCTTGAAAATTATCCCAACCAGTATGGCGACAACATTGAAACAATCATGGATCACTTTATCGAGAGCATGATCGGCAAGTAGATGAAAAGAATCGTCTTATTGACAATCTTGTCTATCTGCCTCATGGGGCTCATGGCACCTATCGCCCATGCTCGTCCCACCATGGCTTTTGGTTACCTGGCGAATAACTCCAACGATGACAACTTTGACTACCTGGAAACCATTTTCCCCAATTCATTCGCCAATTCGCTGAAGAACATTTTTGACATCAATGCCATAAAACCACATAGCCTCAACGAAGAGTTGAAAAAATACAAGCAGGAGCTGAAAAAATACTATCAGGCTTATGAACTGCCCGAGCTGGTGGAAAAAATCGATTCTGATCTTTTTATTTACGGTAACTTCACACCACTCCCCAACAACCAGATAAAAATCGTGCTGCACCTCTACGCTGAAGACTCAAAAAGGATTTTTACCTTTACCAACGTGGGAAAAATGGAGACGGAAATATTCCGACTCGTGGATCGAATCACCATGATACTCCTCAATTTCATGGATAAAGACAACCTTTTCATCACAAAGATCATCGCCCCCAGTGCCCGGCTTGCCTTTTTCACGAATCTTGAAGGTGATGAGCTCAACCAGTTCTATTTCCCCTTCATGCAGACGGGCTACGGTGTTTCATACTTCCAGGGCAACGAGCTCTACAATAAACTTACCGTGGATGACATGCAGGCCTTTTCCAATGTAGCTACAAGGGAGAACAGCTACGATATCATTACGGACATGAGAAAAGTCCGCTTCCTCTATGGAACCTGGAGTGGGAATTACCACGATGAAAGGACCAGAGAATTACGGGAAAGCTTTACCGCCAATGATCTGAATTACCTGAAATCAAAAGAAGCCATTCTGGAAACCATCAATAAAACCTATAATGGTTCCATCGATTATCTGATAATTGCCGGATTCGATACATCAAGAAGCAGAGCCTGGGTTCGCTGCATTGATCTGAAAGAAAAAGACCTGGTATGGATGCAGACCGATATCAAGGGAGGATCTATTAAGGAAATCGGGGAAAACATGATCAAACGCATGAACACCAAAATAGAAGATCCTTTTAAAGAACAAATCGAAAAAAATAAATAACGAGACATTCCCCCGATATTATCGCATTCTTCTTTTAATGGTAAGCTCTGCGGCCTTTTCATACTGACCGGTCTTCCGGTACACATCGATAAGCGCTTTGTTAATCTGAGGATCCTGGTCGCTGACCTTTTTCGCCTCTTCCAGAAAGGAAATCGCCTCCTTCACATTCCCCATATTATCGCTGGTCACACCAAGATAGTACAGGAGATCGACATCATCCATTCCCCGTTCGCGGGCCATGATCAGTTCCTTATAGGCTTCACGGTAATTTTTTATTTTATAAAGGGCTTTCCCATACACGAAGTGGAGGCCCGCATCATTTCTGCCCAGACCCATGTTCCGCATTCCCGCGATCTCCCCGTAATATCCCTGCTGCATCAGTTCCGCCAGGACCTTTTCCAGTTCCTCGCGGGTGATATCAGCCCCTTCAAGCGATGCCACGATAAGATCCGCCCCTTCACTCTTCTTCCCCATTCTCATATAGCACTGCCCGGCAATACGAATAATATCCAGGTCATGGGGAAAAACGATGATTATATCCCTCAGGTAGCCTTCCAACTGCTCATAGTTTTTCTCCTCCAGGAGTTCACTGCTTTTCCTTTTTACGTCCTCCAGGGTAGTGTGGCGATATTTTTTATAATAGGTCGTAATATAAAAGCGGTATACATCCATGCTGTAGAAGTACGAAGCGGCAAAAAGGCCGATTATTGAAAAAAAGACCAGGGTTTTAAATATGCGTCGTATCATGGTTATCCTTATTCCGGGACATTCACTTGTCTTATTCAGAATAATTCCATCACGGAATAATGCAACAAAATAAATTCAATTGACGGTAATTTAATTCTTGTCATATGAGACTTCAGTGCAATAGTATGCTAACAGGCTTATTCTGGTGTTATTTCTTATAACTAGTCATATCAGCGAAAGAAATCAAACATTATATCTTAACTTTTGCGAGTATTTTGTTTATGAAATTTAGAACTTTTTTCATCACCATTACACTGCTCCTTGTATCGGCAGCATCTCTCATGGCTATCACCGGCACAGAGGCCGTGGAAAAATTCCGGAGCAGGATGTTCGGCATACCCCAGCTGACAGGTATCATCTCCTGGTCCACGGACAATGGTACACCCTACACGGGTAGCTTTAAATATATGAGCCCCGGCAAAATCTATGTAAAATTCACCAATCCCGCTGGAAAGGTGGTTGTTTCCAACGGCAAAAAATTGTGGATATATGATCCCGGCAGCAACGTATGCGGCGTCCAGGAGCTGGCTCCTGGCCAGTCAGGAGGAATCGCCGGTCTCATCAACGGCTACACGGGAATCGTGACCTCACAGGGTACTGGCTACACGCTGAAACTGAAAAACAGCGAACGCAGCTACCCGGAGATAACCCTCATTCTGGATTCCACCTTCTTCCTGAAAAAGGCCATCCTGAGAAATAAAGAAGGTGACAACCTGCGGTTTTCATTGAGCAATATCGACACATCGGCGACCATAATGCGCGGGATTTTCGATTTTAACGTGCCGGCCAATGCCCAGGTCGTAAAAAATCCATTGCAGATAAAATAGACGAAACTGTGAGAAGAGCATCTATCATCACGATATTTTTATTCCTGACACTCATCCTGTCCGGTGCAGCGGCACGTTCCGAGGAAAAGGAATTGCGAAAGGTTCTTTTCTATACTTATGTCGGGCCCGTCATGGGTTTTGGATACAATCACATCAAATACAAGGAGTGGAATCAGGCAACCAGCCTGTATGGAACGGAATATGTCAGCGGCCCCCATTTCAACGGAGGATGCGCCTTTAATCTCCACGCTGAAAACTTCATCGGCGACTTCCGCATCGAGTATATGTACAATTTGAATGACGGCAACCATGTCATCACTCATTTTTTCTACTCCATTTTCGGGAAATATCGGTGGCCTATAAACGAAATGTTCGGGATCACATCGGGCCTGGGAATTTATTTTGAAACACCGCCGTCCAATACCAATTACAATGGCTGCGCCGGCCTCCAGGTTCCTGTTGGGGTCATGGTCAAAACATCCTTTGACACCAGGCTCTTCGCCGATTTCGTCACGCGTTTCGGATACTACGGCTACGATGACAACAACGCCAAGATCAAACTCAGCGACAGCTCCTACAAGGTATCCTACGGTCTGCAGATAGGGTTCCTCTTTAAAGTCGGCCGATTATAAATTCACTTCCGTAAATCCCCTTTTACCCCAATTTTTTCAAGAAAGCAGCCGGTTAATTCCCTGTCAGCAAATATCCTGTTCAATCAATCCACACTTCCTTCGTTTTATAGTATATACCCATTTAATTGCGGTAACATTGTACGTTCGGGGATATATGCATGAGCAAAAAAATATTCGTTCCATCACTCTTTTTATTAACAATTCTTGCCGCTGCAATTCTCCTCAGCCACGGCTTCTACCTGCAGCAAAAAAATCTTCTCCTGACAGGAGCCGCCTTCTCCGTGGCCTCAGCAGCATTTCTTGCTATAACGGCAATATACACACTGCCCCGGGGACATTTTTTATATCTGCTTTTCATCGCCGCCATCCTTCTCTCGGGTGCATTTCTCCGGATACGGAATACCTGCCTTGACAGGGAATTGGTCGTCCTGAAGACACCGTACAACGCCATCATTGTGAATGTCAGTGAATATCGATACCACAGCGAGATATTATTGCGTATACAGACATCCGCAGGAAAGAAACTTAAACCGGAGATTATGGCCCTGGGATATTCCGATTCCACCGTTTCATTTGATATTTCCAATAAACTCATCATACGTGAACCATTAAAAAAAATTAATCCGGCGTCTCCCTCGTTCCATGAATTGAATCTCCTCCGAAAGGGCATCAAATATACGGTCCGGCTCACTGAAAACAATTATGAGACAGAGAGCCGTGAAAGACTACCGCTCAAAAAAAAGATGCGGGCCTATATAGTACGCATGCTTGAATCATGCTATTCGCGGGAACAGTCTGATTTACTCAAGTCTCTCTGGTTCGGCAACAAGCGTTTTATCAGGAAGTCGGTGCTGCATCAATATAAGCAGGCAGGCGTCATCCATGTTCTTGCCGCCAGCGGCCTCCACGTGGGGATAGTGGCGGCCCTTCCACTAATGTTACTGGGACTCCTGAGGATCAAAAAGAACGCCGGTTATTTCACTGCCACGGTTCTCGTTGCAGGATATTTGTACCTGACCGATACACCCGTTTCCCTTATGCGCGCCTGCATTATGTTCGCGCTCTTTGCCCTGCAGCACGGTTTCAGCCGGGACAAAAACGCCTTCAACCTTCTTTTTATCGCGGCAATTGTAATCCTGTCAGCCCTCCCTCATGAACTTTACAGTCCCGGTTTTCAATTGAGTTTTGGCGCCACAGCGGGAATACTAATCTTTTTCCAGCGCTACAGACCCGTATTCATGAGCCGCCCTTCGGTCCTTTCCAACTCGCTTGCCCTTACCATTTCGGCCCAGATTCTGACCATTCCACTGATTCTGATCCACTTTGGGGAAATTAATTTTATGGGCATAGTGTCCAACTGCGTTGTCATTCCCCTGGTATCCCTGATCCTGACGGCTTCCATCCCCCTATGCCTGTTATTCCCTGTCTGGCCCTCCGCTGCAGTGGCTGCCGGTTCCATAATGGAATGGCCCTTCAGATTTCTCCAATGGAGCGTATCACTCCTGGCAGGAAGGGCCTCACACTTCAGCGTCGGGGGAAACCTGGTCTTCCCTGCCCTGGCGGTACCTTGCCTGTTTCTGATTCCCCTGTTTTTTACCGGCAAAAAAAAGAGGATAGCTGCCGCTGCATCGTGTGTACTGTATGTATTTCTGTGGATTTTTTTCATCGGGAAGGCAGGGACGGCTCAGGGAGAAATCACTATGGTGAGGCATGGCAGGGGTATCTGCCTTTTTATGCGGGAAAAAGAGAAAGGATGCATCATCGGTGATATTCCCGATAGCGCCACGGCCGAAAGCCTGAAACAGTGCATCAATGAATCATCAGTAATTGACCTGTCCCTGTATATTAACAGGCCCGATTTCTTAAATATGAAATACTACGCAGGGATTACGAGACAGTTACCGGTCAGTACCTGCACTTTGGACAGTTCATTCCGGCTTTCCAGGCAGATGAACTATTTCCTGAGGTTGATTGAAAAGGATGATATTATATTTAAAATAGCCAATCTGCAGGCAAATGAAAGGTGTATTATAGAGGATTACAAAAAAACAATCTCATCACCAATTAATATTGACTCGGAGAAGATGATCATATATATATACTCAACATATAAGAAGCGGCAAAGGGAAGATGCGGAAATAATGGCAGTATTCCCGATTCCGCTCAAAATAATTAAAATCAAGAATGAGAAACCACGGCAGCCTGCGGGCGGCCAATTAAATAAGGGTAATGACAATACAGCAAAAAACATCCCAGGCCAGAAAGAACATGGTGAGCACATCGAACCTGACTGAAAAAATTCAGAGAGGGGAAGAAGTGTCCATTCGTTTCCGGTATCCCACCGACGATATATTGACCAGAGTCAATTCTCTAATGGCTAAAATACTCTCCAAACTCGATCTCGTTTTTCTCCTCGATACCATAATCACTATCCTGCGTGAGATTATACTCAATGCCGTCAAAGCAAATGCCAAGAGGCTTTTTTTCGAAAAACTCGAACTGGATATCACTGATCAAAAAGTATATACCAACGGCATGAAGATATTCAAGGATACCGTCATCAATGACCTCGAAAGTATCAGCGAAGACATGAACAACAGTAAATACAGCATCACCATGCGTATTAAAAAACTGGAATCCGGCGTCCGCATATCCATTACGAATAATATAAAAATCCTCCCCGATGAACTGGATCGCATAAATTTTCGTATTGAAAAAGCCATGGAAAGCCAGGACTTTACCGAAGCCTATGAAACCGTGTATGATCCATCAGAAGGTGCGGGCCTGGGCATTATCCTCACCATTCTTCTTCTTAAAAACGCCGGCATCAATCCGGAATTTTACAGCATTACACAGGAAGAGGGAACCATTACCACATCACTGCTGATCCCCTACATTCTAAGACCCATGGAGACCATCACCTCCATAAAAAAACAAATACTGGAACAGGTGGATGCCCTCCCCACATTTCCGGAAAATATCCTCGAGCTGCAGGCCCTGTGCAATAATTCCGAGGCCTCCATCGATGAAATAGCATCGCGCATCATCGTGGACCCGTCACTGACCGCCGATGTTCTGAAGATATCCAACTCGGCCGGATTCATCACGGGGAAACGGATTAAAAGCGTCAATGAGTCCATCATGATAATCGGGCTGCGCAACCTCAACTCGATCCTCACTGTTGCGGCGGCACGGAAGATATTGGATAAACGCTATAAAAAATTCGAACAGATATGGAGCCACTGTAATAAAACGGCATTTTATGCCCGCACCCTGGCAGTGGAGCTGGGCATGAACAATATCGTCGACCAGGTATTCATATCCGGACTCCTCCACGATATAGGCAAGATCGTGCTCCTGTCCACGGACCAGAACCTTATCAACCAGGTCTCGGATCTGGTTGAAAACCGGAAAATCCGGTCATCGACCATTCTCGAGGAAATAGCCATCGGCATCAGCCATTCATCCATCGGCGCCCTCATCAGCAACAAGTGGAACTTCCCGGACTATCTCATCGAGGCCATCAATTTTCATCACTCGCCCCTGGATGCCGATGCGGAATACGACAAAATCGTCAGCGTGGTATACCTGGCCAACATGTTTGCCGGCATAGAAATACAAAAGTATGGTTACAGCTTCATAGAGAATGAAATCCTGGAAAGACTCAACCTCACGCTGGGCGACCTGAAAAAAATCAGCCTGCGTCTCAAAACAAAATTTGAAAAGCACACCTCCCTGATGTAGGATCTCCATGAGCGATTATCATCTGCAGGAAACCGGTAAGGGTACTTACACGCTGATATACAGGGCTGGGAATGAAATACGGCTTCATTCGGCCTATGATCCCCTTGTTGAATCGGAGCGGGCCGTTTCACAATTTAAAAAAGGGCGCGCGTCCCATATCGTTGTGTCAGGCGTAGCCCTGGGATACCATATTGCCGAACTGAAAAAGAGATTTCCCGACTGCCATGTACTGGCCGTTGAACACGACCGGGAGGTGGTAGACCTGGCCCGGAAAGCATGTTCCTCCAATCTTGAATCGGTAACGGTGTTTTCCGACCGTGCCGGGCTTCTGGCTTACTTCGACACCTTCGATATGAGCAGTTTTAAGGGAATAGCCCATTATATTCACCGCCCCTCATACATGCTGTACCGTAAATTTTATGACGGCATGGTCTCGGAGGTCAAGCAACAGATAGCTTCGCGGGTCAGCGATATCCTGACCCGCTTTGAATTCGAGGAGAGATGGATATCCAACATCTTTCGCAACATCCCCCATCTTCAGGAGGCCGTGCCGGTACATGAGCTGTTCGGCAGGTTTAAAGGCTATCCGGGCATCATAGTCTCGGCGGGCCCTTCCCTGCGGCGCAACATGGACCTGCTGGAAAAATTTCATGACAGGGCCCTCATCGTCTGCGTGGACACGGCCTACAAGGTCCTGGGCAGAAAAAAAATCATACCGCACATTGTCATGACCCTGGACGCTCAGAAATACAGCGTCAAACACTTCCTGGGCGTCCCTCCTTCATCGACGGTACTCCTGGCCGATGTGGTAAGCTATCCGGGAATTCTCCGTTCCTGCACCGGGGAGAAAATCCTCAGCACCACATCGAAATATTTTTCTGACGGCAGGGGAAACACATTCAGAGAGACCACGCCGGTCATGGACTGGCTTGACAATTACATGCCCCCCCTGGGAGATATTCAATCCGGCGGTTCAGTGGCCACCAGTGCCTTCGATTTTCTGTTAAACCTGGGGTGTGACCCCATCATACTTACGGGCCAGGACCTGGCCTATACGGGCCGCG
Organism: Spirochaetae bacterium HGW-Spirochaetae-1; assembly: GCA_002839375.1. Taxonomy (NCBI): domain Bacteria; kingdom Pseudomonadati; phylum Spirochaetota; species Spirochaetae bacterium HGW-Spirochaetae-1. The sequence continues at coordinate 389,588 of PGXY01000007.1, forward strand.
AAATCCACAGCAGCGGCACCTATCATAATGATGACTGGCTCCCCCTCTGCTCCCGAATCCAGAATCTCGACACCATCAACCAGAAGGTCATAAGAAAACGCAGCATAAAATATGTCCCCTCCTATGGGGGAGCGGGCACTGTTATTACCGATTTTGTCCTGGATCTCTACCGCGGCTGGTTCGAGGACTCGGCGGAAAAAGTCGGCATAACGGTCATCAATGCCACGGAGGGTGGTGTGAGGATACGGCACACCGTGGAAAAAACCCTGGAAGAGTGCCTCCGGGAATATCCACGGCAAAACACGGCGCCCTCGGCGATTCTGGGGGATATACTAAGAGATTTCCGCGGCCGTGAAACCAGGCAGCTTCACCAGGGCCTTTTAAAGGCAGTGAAAGCCCTGGAAGATATAAGCGCTTTTATAAACAACGAAAAAACAAACCGTGATTTCCAGCAGCGCCTTAACACTCTGATTGATAAACACCAATTAACACAGCTGATACACCCTTTCCTGAGAAAGAGTGAAATGTATATATCCCGGCATGACATGGATGAAGAAAAGGCCGGTGAAATCATCACCAGGGACATACTTACGGCAGTACAAAAACTGATTCCCATGATCGGGAAATGCGCCGGTGAATTTACCTGATGGCGGTGTAAGGAAGAAAACTGATACAAATTCCCTCCTTTTTTTCCGATAATTAATGAGAAACCGTGTTTAAGCACGGAAATATCAATAATATAGACCATCAGAAAATGAATAGCATGAAAAAAATCCTGACTGCCATACTCTTCTTTCTGCTCATTCCCCTGAGCGCCGGTGAAAAAACAGGTTCCGTGATCGACTGGCAGCGGGGAATTATTACAGCCTACGGCATAGCCTCGGTGCGGATAAATGACGAGGGAAAACCCATCAGTGCCATTGATAACGAGCCCATTTCCCTCAACCTGGAGAGAAATAACGCTTATGAACGGGCCAGGGAAATAGCCCTGGAAAACCTGATAAGCGCCATTAAATCAATACAGGTGGAGGAAACCCTGTATATGGCGGATATGCTGAAAAAATACGAATATACCAGGGAACGTCTCGACAGGAATATCAATTCCCTCCCGGTTAATCACTATCCCGTGGACTTCTATCGTTCGGGATGCAAAATCCAACTCACGATCGGAGATCTGATCTCGGTATTCCCCTACTCTTATCCCCGGGAAGACTTTCCCCGGTGTGCAAGCAATCCCATTCAGACTGAATACACGGGGCTCATTATCGATACAAGGGGCCTGGATATCGAACCTATGATTTTTCCCGTAATTTTCAATTCAGAAGGCCTTGAAATCTATAATCGGTATTATATTAATATCAGCAACGCTGTCAGATATGGGATGGTTTCCTATGTCCATTCCGAAGATGAGGCGTTGAAAAACAAGAGAATCGGAGATAGACCCTATTATACCGTGGCCCTGAAAAAAAACCGGGGCTGTCCTGTTCTTTCAGAAAAGGATGTGAGAAAAATATTCAGCAGTGAAAAAACCATTGTCGAATTGCAGAAATGCAAGGTAATATTCATTATAGACAGGGATAAAACGAAATGAATCCTGTACAGAAAATTTTTGGCCAGCTATTCGGCACGATTGGCAGCCTCATCAACGGCATGAATTCACGGACCGTCAAGTCCGTGCAGCAGGCTTTCTACTTTTTTATATTTATGCTGGCCATGGTAGGAATTATCCTGGGTTACATGAAGGGCCAGAATGCGGCCAGGATACAAAGCCCTCCCCTTGCCTCCACGGTCAACGAGACCTTCGAATACGATATCAGCAGAGAAAAAAACGACGGCGATTTCACCGGTACACTGGAATCTTCACTTATCAGCGAATCAAAATACTCGGAGCCCGATAAAGTCAAATTCCCCACACAGGAAAAGCTTGAGCCTGAATACCGTGAGGAAATATTAGAAAACCGTCATGGCAGAATGTCCGGCATGCCGCAGATCAATCCTCTTGAAGGCGATTATCGGCCCTCTCCTGACGATATCAGTGATGTGAGAATGCTTGACAAAACGGAAAATTCCGTGGATAAGGAGAAGGCCCAGACCGTGGACCTTAAACCACTGGAGCGTGAAGACGGGAAAATAAAGGAAAAGGAAAAATCCACGGTGAGGATAATAAGGGACCGGGCAGGCACCAGGTCGGCAGACGGTTCCGGAAAAGATTCCACGGCTCCGGCACCCATGGAAAAAACATCGGATATATTTGAAAAATAATGAAAAAACATATAACAGCCATTCTGGCATTATCCCTGTTCATTTTCACAATCCCTGCTATAGCCCGGGATTACAAGGAAACGGAAGATATTATTAATAGAATCCTGAAGAAATCGGACCAGCAGGTTCCTGTTGATAAAAACAGCGTGGTAAAGGACGAGGAAAACACCGAAGGGGAAACTACCGAAGAGCCCTCGGAGAAAACACCACAGGGGAAAGACAGGGACCAGTTCAAGACCTCCGGCGTCCCCGGTGCTGACGCGGTCATGCTGAAAACAGGAATCGAATTTTTCAACAGCGGCCACCTGGCCAGTTCCCTCAAGTCCTTCGATGATCTGCTGAGCAAATACCCCCAGAGTCCTTATGCCGACAGTTCCAGAATATGGAAGGGGAAAATATTCATAAAGAAATACCAGTACGATAAGGCCATACAGGAATTCAGCACCATTAAAGATGATTCCGGAGAATACCCGGCCGCCCTGTTTAACACCGCCGAATGCCTCATGGCTAAGGGACAGCTTGAACCGGCACTCGAAAACTATCAAAAAATATCCCTGCTTTTCCCTGAACATGAGCTGGCCGATAATGCCCTGCTCCAGACGGGCAGACTTTTCATGAGCGCCAAAAACGGCAACCAGGCAATGAGTGCACTGATCCGCATTATACAGGAATACAGAGACCGCGAAACGATCGATGATGCTTACTACTTCCTGGCAAAATTATACGAAGGGGACCCCGTCCTCCGCGACGTTGAAACCGCGCGGAAACTCTATAAGCTTTTTCTTGCAAAATGTGACAGGGGAGAAGAACATTTTAAAAACTCGCCTCTGAAAGAGCGGGTACAGAACGACCTGAAACATCTGGAAAAAGTTTATTTCAGACTGGAACAATAACCTGGCCTTCCATAAAAGCACATGACCTTCCTTATTTTAATTGACAATATTAGAGTCATCTAATATTTTTACTCCATTCAAATTAAAAGGATGCAACAATGAATCAATTTTCCCATATAGATCTTGAACTATTGTATAAGGACACGGGCCTTTCCTCTCACATGGAAGATTATATGGAGGCCATTGTTATCCTCACATCGGACAACCGTGTGGTGCGCGTAAAGGATATTGCCAAAAAGCTTAATATCAAGATGCCCAGTGTCACTGCGGCGCTGAACAAATTAAAGGAACTGCATCTTATCGAATATGAAAAATACGGTTTCATAGAACTCACCAATGACGGCAGGATCATTGCCGATCGCGTGTACAATAAACATGCATGCCTTTCGGGCTTTTTTAAGAAAGTCCTGACTCTGAATCCAGAAAATGCTGACAGTGAAGCCTGCAAGGTGGAACATGTACTTTCAACTGAAACATGTATCCGGCTGCACAAATTTATGGATTTCATCGGCGAGGAAGAGGAAAATAAAGAGGGCTGGATCGACAGGCTTCACGATAGATTGAAATGAACTGAAAACAGTAAAACAAAAGGCCCCGTTAAAGGGCCTTTTGTTTTACTGTATATTGAAAAATATAGAATTTACGACAGTTTCTGCTTTTTCTTTTCCTGTAATTCCTTGAGTACCTTCTCCTGCAGGTCCTTGTTGATGGGGACGTACTTGAAGAATTCCATGGAATAGTTGGCCCGTCCGCTACTGAGACTTCGCAGTGTCGTCGCGTAGCCGAACATTTCCATGAGGGGAACGAAACCGTTGAGTTTCTGCGCTCCCTTGCGATATCTTCGCATTGACTCCACCCTTCCCCGTCTTCTGTTCAGGTCGCCGACTACATCACCGATATAATCATCGGGTGTATTAATCTCTATCTTCATCATAGGCTCAAGAAGAATGGGATTTGCCTTCATGAAAGCGCTCTTGAAGCATATGGCGGCGCAGGTCCGGAAGGCCATATCGGAGGAGTCAACCTCGTGATAAGAACCGTCGAGCAGGACGACCTTTACGTCAACAACGGGGAAGCCTGCAATGATTCCTTCATCCAGTGTTTTCACTATTCCCTTCTGTACAGACGGGATATATTCGTTGGGGATAACACCACCCTTTATATGATCAATGAATTCAAATCCTTTGTCAGGATTTGGTTCAACACGCATGACCGTATGAGCATACTGGCCCTTTCCACCGGTCTGCTTTGAGTGTTTGTAATTCTCTTCAACTTCCATGGTGATAGTTTCCCTGAAGGCAACGGCCGGTTCGCCCACATTGGCTTCAACACCGAATTCTTCCTTCAGACGGTCAACAATGATCTCCAGGTGAAGCTCTCCCATACCGGAGATAATCGTTTCATTCGTCTCCTCATCATGACGAACGTTAAAAGAAGGATCTTCCATGGACAGTTTTCTCAGCGCCGCACCAAGCTTTTCCTCTTCTTTTTTAGTGGGGGCGGCAACTTTCAACTCAATAACCGTAGGCGGAATAAAAATCGATTCCAGGTGAAGGGGATTTTTTTCATCGCAGAGCGTATCACCGGTCTTGGTGAATTTCATTCCGATGAGTGCGACGATATCACCGGGTCCTGCAACGCTTACCTCTTCCCTTTCCTTGGCGTGAATTTTCATTATCCGTCCGATTCTTTCAGGCTTGTCCTTTGTCGAGTTGAGGACCTGCATGCCGCTTCTCAGCTCCCCGGAATACACGCGGATAAATGTCTGCTGCCCGACATAGGGGTCATGGATCAACTTGAATGCCAGGGCTGCAAAAGGGTCTTTTGCCGACGGGTGGCGGGAATGCGATTTCTCAGGATCGTCCACATCCGTACCGATTATGGCTCCCACATCAACGGGAGAGGGAAGATAATCAAGAACAGCATCAAGAAGAAGCTGGACGCCCTTGTTTTTATACGCGGACCCACAGAGTACGGGAGTAATGAGCAGTTTCAAAGTCGCGTCACGTACTGCCTTCTTTAAAAGTGGCGCAGGCACGTCCTTCTCATCGAGAAAAAGTCCCATTATCTCTTCATCAAAATCAGCGACTTTTTCTACCAGTTTATTCCTGGCCTCTTCAGCTCTTTCTTTATATTCTTCCGGAATTTCTTCTTCGGAACGCTCCATGCCGTGAAACACAAAGGCCTTTCTTTCTATTAAATCAATAAGACCGAGAAAGTCCTCTTCCACGCCAATGGGATACTGAATGGGAATGGGATTTGCGTCGAGGTACTTATCCATCTGCGAAACAGCTTCATTGAAATCAGCTCCGATCCGGTCCATCTTGTTGACATAGGCAATACGGGGGACCTTGTACCTGTCGGCCTGGTTCCATACTGTTTCACTCTGAGGCTCAACGCCGGCCACAGCACAGAACAGGGCAACCATACCGTCTATAACGCGGAGGGAACGCTCAACTTCAACGGTAAAATCGACGTGTCCCGGAGTATCAATAATATTGACCTGATAATCTTTCCATTCACAGGTGATGGCAGCTGAGGCAATGGTGATACCCCGTTCCTGCTCCTGTTTCATGAAGTCCATGGTTGCCTGGCCATCATGCACTTCACCCATTTTTCTTGTCGTACCGGTATAAAACAACATCCTTTCCGTAACCGTTGTCTTTCCGGCGTCGATATGAGCCGCAATACCGATATTCCTCAATTTCTGCAATGACATAATAATACTTCCCCTAAATTAGTATAAGGGAACCTCTATAAATTTAATTTTGGAAGTTCCCTTGTGGGCACAAACATTTGTAAAATCAGGTTTTATCATTGCGTCGATAATGAAAAACCTGTTTTTTTAGAGGTGCCCATAAGATTCTCTCATGTTAAGATTCATAATAACAGTTGTTATCTTGTAATATACTGTACACATAAAAAAAAGACCACTTTCACTTGCGGGATTAAACTGAAATTTTCATTGGATAGCTGTGCTCAGTGGTTTATTGTTGTATATTCAGTAAAAACAGCGAACAGAGAGGCATCTTCATTATATGGATATTGTGTGTCAATGTTTTTTTCACTTTTCAGCCAATATTTTCAACAGGTCTAACTGTTTTTGGGCCTGATAGGCATATCCCGATTCAGGATGATCCTGAATGATCTGATTAAAGACCCGCTGGGCATTGGCGTCATAGCCCATTTTTTTATAACAAATCCCCATCCTAAAATAGGCTTCAACCCCCTCCTCGGTATTGCTGAACTCCTCATGAAGCCCCTTTAGAACATCCACAGCTTTCTGAAAATCAAAGCGCTGGTAATAAATCTCTGCCAGTTCCCTGAATGCCTCATGCCGATGGATACCGTCATTATATATTTCCAGATATTCCTGGAGCTCTTCAATGGCCTTGTCCTGAAGTTTCAGCCTGATGAACAGTAAGCCGTTCTGAAATTTCAGATCATCGGCAATCTTTGCAAGATTGGGTTCTTCAACTTTATCCTGCTTTTCCTGTGCAATAGCAACTGTGCAAACAAAACAGATCACCATGATCATGCATATATATAATTTTTTCATTTTCAGACACTCCTGAAATATTATGTCTCTTAAAGAGAATATCGGCAGGTTATTATGAAGATTGAGCACTTTTTTTTACTTTGCATCTGGAGTATTCTTTTAAACTCCGACGAGGGGGCAGAGCATGGCACGCTATTAAGGGGTGGGCTCTGACCCCGGAGACACCGGGAACACAGGAACAAGTCATATGACACAAGACCGGGCACTGTCAAAATGCAATTGACATAAATCCTCGGGGATAACAAGGCTGTGACATCACTGCATAAAGGAAAAAACATGAAAACATATGCCAGCGGAACCATAACCCCGAAGATAGCAGCGGCGGGAAATCCCATGTATCCCGCCTATATTGTGATGGGAAAGGAAAAAAATCTAATGATCGATGCAGGGATCAATCTCCTGGGCCCCCTCTACCTTACTTCCATCGAGACCCTGACTGGAGGCCGTGAAAACCTTCATTACCTTACGGTAACCCATTCCCACTATGATCACCTGGGAGCCCTTCCCTACCTGAAACGAATGATACCCACGCTGAAAACAGGCGGACACAAATCCATACCGTCCCTGTTAAAAAAACAATCCGTACTGGACAGGATGAACCGTTTCAGCGAACTCCAGAGGGAGTTTTTCAAGGGTATAACCGGCGACGAGGATGTGCGCCTGGACCCCGTGGAACTGGACATGCTTCTGGGTGAAGGAGATATTCTGGATCTGGGAGGAATCACCTGCCAGGTACTGGAAACACCGGGACATACCAGGGACAGCCTCTCCTTTTATATTCCGGAACTAAAGGCCCTGTTCCCGGGAGAAATCATAGGTGTTCCCGACTGGGAAAAAGGCGATGAAGTGCAGGTGGAATTTCTTTCTTCATATGAGGACTACCTTGCATCACTGAAGCGCCTCATGGAGCTCGATATTGATTTTATCGGCATGGCCCACGGCTGGTACTTTACCGGTGATGATGCCCGCTCATACCTGGGAAAATCCCTCGAGGCCACGATATCATACAGGATGCTTATAGAGGAATTCCTTTTAAACGCCGGGGGTGATGAGGAAAAGGCAATAGCCATGATCGCCGCCAGGGAGTACGACGAAAAGGGAACAATCTTCCAGGAGCGGAACGCCTACATGGCAAACCTGACAGCCCAGGTCAGGCATATAGCCGCAATTACGGCAAACTGACGCGGACCGCTGTTGCGCCCTTCCTTATTTCATAACCAGGGCGATGGTGTTGTTGACCGCGTCAAGAACCATTAAATAATGGAATAACCCTCCCATCAGTATAAAGACATGGAAGATGCCGTGAAACCCGACCCGTTCAGGAAGGGGATTGGGGCGTTTCATCATGTATATTATGGCGCCTGCGGTAAAACTGAGTGCCCCGGCGATGAGGTATGTTATCTGCTCCGGCGTCATGACTGAAAATATCTTTCCCATGATAAGTACGGCCATCCATCCCATGGCCAGGTATATTCCGGCTGATATATAGCGCGGCGAACGGAGAAAGAAAAATTTGAACAGGGCCCCCAGGACAACCAGAGACCACTGGGCGATTATTATCCCCCATCGCCATTTTCCTTCAAGAAAAATAAAACTGATGGGCGTATAGGTTCCGGCGATCATGATGAAGATGGCCAAATGATCCATTTTTCTCCATATTGAATTTTCATCCTCGGAGCGTTTCTTGGCATGGTACAATGCGCTCGCTGAAAAAAGCATCGTAATGGATATGCCGTACACTATGGACAGCATCATCAAAACGGAAGACTTGCTTGTGATCACGATGAGGATAATGGTCCCGATCATGGATGCCAGAGCCCCCAGTGAATGGGAATAGAACGAGAAACGTTCGTCTTTCCGTATCTGCATAAAAACCCCAATTGGAATATAAATAAATTAACGGCCGGTTTACATATACTGAGGCTGTTGTATATTCTTGACATGCGACATCGGTGTGCGGTTGCAAATTTATTGCGTGGTGCCGTCTTTTTGATAAACTGTTACAGGTGAACCAAACACTCTTCGATAATTTCCTGCGCCTTTTGACTGATGGTTGCCGCTCCGGCATCTTTCTTTTTCAATATCAACTCCACACCGTCCAGTATATCATAGAAAAGGGACCACCCGGCTTCCTCCCGTTCAAACCTGGTCTTCAGTATTGCCTCTTCCTCTCCCGCAACAAGCGGATAAAGGCGTTCCACACCGAGCTTCAGCAGCCTTGCACCGTCACTGCTTCCTTCATGGAATAATTCCATAGTCCTCAAGGCGAGACGCAGAAACACCACGGTCACCGGTATTCTGGAAATGAAACAGCCGGTAAATGGGTCAAGGGCTTCCTTGATATCCTTGCTTTCCCAGGGCAACAAAGCGGCATATCGTGAAAAAATGAGAATTCTCACATAGTCTCCGATTATCTTTCCCAGCCGTGCCGTTTTAATAGCATCCCCGGCGAATGATTCCTTGTCATGACGCATGATCAATCCATCCTTGTGAACATACCGAAGAAAGCCGCTGTCGCGGTACCGGAACAGCACCGACATGAGGTAAGCCTGATCCTCGGCCCTGCCGACAAAGGAGGGAGTAAAAGGACGATACTTCCGGAGGCTCCCGATCAATATACCGTTAGTCCCGCCCGTTACATGCACGCGTTGTACGACACTTGAAACACCGTCATAGGCAAAGCCTTCGCCATATCTGGCCGTCATCTCGGCCTCGGTAGAAAGCGCCTGGGGAAGCCGACTGTTGAACACAAGGGCCTCTCCGGCATCACGGGGCATCTCAAACGTCACATCGGCTGTATATACCGACATACCGATATCCCTGTCATTCACCAGGGCGCCTGCCATCATGCCGAGGTGTACCATGTTTCCCCTGCCATCCGTACCGTCAGCTCCCCAGAGGGGAGTCATGAAATGGCCGAAGGCAGAATCCCCGGTCTCCGCTACCAGCTCTCTCTGGGGAAAGGCCTGGTCCAGATCAATTTTGAATGTCGCCAGCATATTCTCATCTATGAAGACCTGCCAGAACGCCGATATCGCCTTGAGAAAAGTATAATGCCTTCCGTATTCTCCATCGACGCCGAATATTTCAAAAAGCAGGTCGGCCCCGGCCCTGATACCCAGTAGTTTTGCCGAGGGCAGAATAATATCATTCAAAATTTTTTCACAATCTTTTTCGGTTAATACAAAAAGCCTGATATTTTTCAACCTGCAGTTGTTTTTCAGTTCATGAGTGAGATACTCCCGGGAAATATCATGCATTCCTTCATGGGTTACGGAAACAGAAAGTACGCAGGTGATAAAATCGGACCAGTCCATTCGGCCCGTCTGCTTCTCGAAGGTCAGGGCCTCATCAAGCCGGCCGAGGCCATAGATGACTTCATTGCTCTCCGGCGCGACTCCCATGGGGATAGGATGGTCATACCAGTATATCTGATCCTTCTCTACTATCTCACGAAGAGATTCCTTCACCGGGAAGGGGAGATCAAGTTCATCAATATTTTTATTTACCGGCGGGACCGTCAGCAGAACATTGGATGTAAAAATAATCTGGCGTGCCGGTTCAGTAATATGGTCCTTGTTAAGATGTGTTATGGCAACCCTGCGTTTTTCCCGCAGGGACCGTACTGCTTCACCGGTATCATCAATATTAAAATTGCCTTCGGGGAAGAATAAATTTCGTACTTTAAGAGCCAGCTCATGATGTGACGCACTGTTTAAAGAGCCGTAAAGATCATCCAGTTCCCTTTCGAATGTATGATCAGCTGCGCACCGCTCTTCCAGTTCATGCATGATATGCTCTGTCCCTTTGAGGAAAAAACGCGCCATAGCGGACCGGGTATCACTGTTCAGAGATTCACGCAGATATGCAGCAGCTTTACCGCGGTCTTTACACGCCGAAAGCGACAGGAGAAAGGCGGCATTCACATTCCTGGCCGCCGCGTCATCATCGGTTTCACCGGGACGAAACTGATCCTCCGCTGCATATCCCGAGAGAGCCGGAAAGTCACTGGAGCAGACCAATCTTTCCATAATAGCAGAAAATTTTTCAGAAGCTGACAATACACTCTCCTTTTGGCGGAAATATCCTACTGAATCAGTTAATCAGAATTTTCCTTCATGGTCAATTGAATTTTTCCATTCTCAATTATCACCCCGTTCTATCCTTTACTTACCGGTGCAATGATCCGATACTATATTAGGGACTTTGTGCCCGCGAGGAGTGTAAACATGGAAACGGAAAATAGTATCTTTAATAATCATAAAGGCGCCGTAAGGGTCATAACGGGGGTCCTGCTTACGGCATTCTTCACGGTTTTTATCTCTCTTCAGCCCGCTCCAGCCCAGACTGAAAAAGTAAAAAAAACCGCTGCGGACAAAAACACAGGCACGGCAGTAACCGTGCCGAAACCGGCGGTTAAGGACACTAAAACCAAGGCCGCACCGGATACCACAGCAAAGGCGGCAAAGCCCCAGGAAAAAAAAGCTCCTCCGACAAAGGAAGAAATTGAAAAAAAGGAAAAAGAAGCGCAAATCGAGCACGATAAAAAAATGCAGAAATGGATTCGTGACACACTGGCCTTCGGTGTCCATAAGGACCGGAAGGAAGCCATAGTCCAGATCCTGACCATCAAGGACCAGGGCCTGAAAGAAGAACTGGTCAATGATCTGGTCGAACTGCTCAAAACTGAATATGACAGTGATGTAAAGGTTAAGGCCCTGACCACAATGGGAGAAATCAAAGTACAGAAGGGCCTGCCTGAAATAACGGCCCTGCTGGACGATGTTTCCATCGATGTAAGAATTGCCGCTGTTTATGCCCTGAAAAACCTGAAGGCCGATTCGGCAAAGGGCATACTCATTGAGAAGTTAAAAAAAGAGAAAATGCACACCGACTCCCAGTTTATCGAGGCCCTCATTATTACCCTGGGAGAATTCAACGCCACGGAGCTTATCCCCTTTGCCAGGGAGACCATAGAAAAAAATGACTCGGCAGGGACCATCCGTGAACGGTTCGTATTGTTCCTGGGTAATATTAAATCCACTGAATCGAAAGATTTTCTTCTGAACTTATTTAAAAACGAGGAGGAGGATGTGACCCTGCGCGCTTATGCTGTCAATTCCCTGGCTAAATTGGGAATAAAGGAGGTCACCCCCGATATCAAGACAGTACTCAGTACCATTGATACCTATCCCATGGATAAAAAAAAGAGGTATTATTCACTCTCTATCTATTCCATTGCCGCCCTGGTCAAACTGGGCGATACGGACGCCACGCCCCGCCTCATAAATTCCCTGAAAAGCGACAGTGCCGGGGTCAGGCTTAAGGCCATCGAGCTCTTAAAAGAATTGAAGGATAAAAGAACAATTGACATTTTGCAATATAAAATGAAACATGATCCCAACAATAGGGTACGAAAAGCGGCGACTGAAGCCCTGAAGGAAATGGGTGTTGCCGTGGAAGAAAGCACGACAGATAAAAACAACACCGACCAGCCCCAGAATGAAGAGGAATAGACGGCGACCATGTATAAAAATTCACTTTATGAAAAACGCAGCATCCCTGACCGGGTAAAGGAACTGGCCGTTCTGGCTCTTTTCACCGTACTCATTGCACTGGTGTCTCTCATCGTCATGGATATCATTATCTATCCTCTCTCATACTTCGCTGTGACCCGGAAAGACACTTTCAATTTCATCATAAAAGATATGTCAATATTCATCATATTGATTATAATGATATTTTTTTTCGTCAGGAAGTTATACTCCCTTCGCAGGGACGGCCTCTCAAAACGGGAGATTGCCATATTTATTCTGAAAAGACCGCTGTATTATTCCGCCATCGGCCTTACACTGCTGGGCCTGACCATATTTATAACGGCCTTTATTTATTTTATTCTCATGGTGAATAATGATCTTCTCATCAGATTGACGAATGGTTGAGGCCGCCATGGCACTTACGGATTTTGACCGATATTTCCAGAACCTCCCCGACTTCGACCGTGAAAAGGACTTTATGAATTTCTGGCAGAAGGCTATGACGGACCTGAAAAAAATTCCCCTGGAACCGGAAGTAACAAAAAACAGCAAAAAAAGTGACGGGAGCTTTTCTGTCTTTGACGTCACCTTCCGGAGCTTTATGAAGACCCAGGTCTCGGGGTATCTTCTGAAACCAAAAAAAGTTGAAAAACCGCCGGTAATCATATATGTACATGATTACAACAGAGTGCATGAGATCAATACGGCCCTGCTGAGGCACGATACAGCTTATTTTTTTCCCACACTTCGGGGACACAACTTCATGCCCGCACCGGAAAAAACCGAGCAGACAAGCCCGGGCTACCTTATAGAGAACATCCTGGACAAGGAAACATATTACATCAAGGCCGTCTACCTTGACATCCTGCGATCCATCGACACCTTGAGACTCATCAAGGATATCAACTGCGGACGGATCGGCATCATTGGAAAGGGACTGGGGGCTGCCGTTGCCCTCTTTGCCTCGGCCTTTTCGGACCGCATCGTGTCCCTGGTGCTGGATACACCGTCGTTCTGCAACCTGACCCTGAGCCAGAATATATCCACCAGCGAAGCTGCCCGGGAAATCAATGACTTCATAACACTGACCAGGGGAAAGAAAAAACAGATAAAAACAACCCTCACCTATTTCGACGCCCTGAATTTCGCGGATCTTGTACAGTGCCCGGTACTGACCACCGTGGGCTTCAGGGACACGCAGTCTCCGCCGGATTGCATATTCGGTCTCTTCAACAACCTTCTCTGTGACAAAACCATCGAGGTCTATCCCGATGAGGGCAACAGTGCCGGAGGGGAAAAGCAGTTCACAAAATCACTGGACTGGCTTATGGAAAAAATCAACTCATGACAAGAGGGACAAAAGTAGCCTGACCGATATGTTCCTCGGCGAATGAACCGTCATTACGCCTGATATACTTCATTATGCGATGGCCGGAACCGTTTCCCACGGGGATGATTACACGCCCGCCCTCATGCACCTTGGCAAGAATGTCATGGGGAAAAAGATCGGCGCCTGCCGCGACAATCACCGCATCGAAGGTCCCTTCGGCTTCGTTGAAATCATCGGAATGGAGAAAGCTCACGTTGCGGCAGTCCATGCCGGACAGAACCGTCCTGGCGCGCATGGACAATTCCCGTATTCTCTCGAGAGTTATCACGGACCCGGCAAGGCGTGAAAGAACAGCGGTCTGATATCCCGAACCGGTCCCCACTTCCAGGACCCTCTCGATCCCGGTCAGGGAGAGGGACTGCACCATGAGTCCGATGACCGATGGTTTAGATATGGTCTGGCCGAATCCAATAGGCAGAGATGAATCGTTATAGGCGCTGTATCTCAGGGCCTCGGAGACGAAAAGATGCCGGGGAACCTGGTACATGGCCTCAAGGACATTGCTGGAAATGATACCCTTCCTGTTCAGGGACTCCACCATCTCCTTTCTTATATAATGCATACCGTCAGCGCTCTGGTACAAAATATCCTCCGTATTCCACGCCTTTTATTCCCTTGTAATCCACCTCTAATTTCACATCGGACCACCAGCCCCGGAATGACGGCATCTTAAAAGTGGAATAAATGAGAACATAGCGGTATTCCTCGGATTGCTTCACCTCATCATAGAGGCGGCGCAGCGTATCCATTTGGGCAGGCCTGATAACAGCTCCGCCCGTATCGCGGGCGATCATGGCCAGGGACTGGTCGGGTTCCTTGACTGAAATGATATAGATTGGTATGAAGTGCGACCTGGCGTACTGGATTACGGTTCGAACCGAATACTGGGTAAATGAATTCTCTGCAACTGTACCGTCGGTGATCATGATAACGGCCCGGCGGTTCAAACGGGGTATGAGGTCGGTAACGGCGTTGTACAGGGCTGATCCCATGTTTTTACCCTTATCGTATTCACCTTCTTTGACAGCTTTCAGGGTCCTTCTTCTGCTCCAGTCGAAGGGGCTGCCTTCCCAATAAGTGTTGTTGAAGTTCATCACCCTGATCGAATCGTTCTTCCTCATCTTTTTGAGATAAAAATCGGCCAGCCAGGCAAGCTCGTTCCGGTTACCCCGATTCTCCTCGGACCTGTCCACACAGAGAACCGTGGAGACTGAAACCGCCTTCTTCTTCAGATAATTTGTCTGAATCTGCGTGATGGGAGCATTATCCTCCACAATGGTAAAATTGCTCCTGTCCAGGGCGTAGAGAGGATTTCCTGATCGGTCCCTCACATTGATATAAAAAGCAACAATGGGAAACCGGCTCACATCGACAGACACTATTTCCACATCGAGATTGGCATATTTTTTCTGTACCGGTGAGAAGACATCAACGGCCTGACGGTCGAAATCGAGACAATACAAAAGGCCGTCCCGGTCCACAACGGAGGACATGAGACGTGCGAATTTATTGTTATCCCTGCTCCCGTTATTTTCGCTCTCCCAGGAGTAAAACCAGTTTATTTCACCCGATACGGTATTATACTGAAGAAGTCCCTTTTTCTCATCGGCAATGAGCAGAATGTCTCCCGCCGAACTGATCCCACGGGGAACCTCAAGCTGATCCGTGAGGATATTCTCGATGAAATTGCCGGAATCATCAAAACAGGCAATACGGTGATTATTGGTATCGGTTACATAGACCCTGTTACCGAGACACACCATATCGTTGGGATTATCCAGCTCCCCCTCATAGGTCCCCTTGGTGCCGAAGGAATAGAGGAAGGAGTTTTGGCTGTCAAATTTCTGGACGCGGTGATTTCCCGAATCGGCTACATAGAGATGACCCTCAGGGCTGAAGCATACTCCTTCGGGACCGTGAAACTCCCCGCCGTTATTCCCGCTCTTTCCTATCTTGCTCTCGATGGTGCCTTTCGTGTTGTAAAGGAATATCATGTCATTTTTGAAATCAGCTACGGCTAACTTTCCGTTACGGTAATCAAGGCCGTAGAGGCGGCCGTCCAGGGAAGGCGTCCTGGTAAACTCTCCCTGACCGTTGGCGTTTATTTTCACCAGCTTCCCGCCGGGGAAGGATGTTATATAGATATTTTTCTCATTATCCACGGCGAGATCAACGGGCTGGGCAAAATTGAAACGCTTCATGCGATAGGAATGCAGGGTGTTATTATATACCAGCGTAGCCAGGCTTCCCTGCTCTTCCATGAGGCTGTCCCTGAATTGCAGGCTCTCAAGCCTCGAGGCTGCCAGCACATTGTCGGGAAACATGTCATTGAGCACTTTCAATTCCAGCATGGCCGGATCGACAAATCCTGAAAGCTTATATGACCGTACCAGGTAATCACGGGCTGAAAAGTAGTCGGGATAGATGGCAATAGCTTTTCGAAAAAATTCCACGGCCGCCAGGTAATGCATCTTGTTATAGTGCTCCATCCCCTTCCGGAACTGGACCTTGGCAGTCTCGAACTTCACGAAATCCCTGGACTGCGAAAAAAGATTTTCCGCGGCGATGCCCAGGAACACAAATAGTATAAGTGCCGTTATTTTTCTTTTTCCCATGTTCTGTGAAATCCGGAGTTATTTCATTCTGCTCTGAAAAAATGCGCACCAATGATAATATCTTTTAACATTATCGGACCGTATTATGTCTTTTTAAAAGGACTTTTTAAAAGATGCAAGCTTTATTTGCAATGAGGCTCTGACCCCTTTTTTTCGTCAAATTTGTTTATATAATTTTGCATTTCATAAATTTAAAAAAATTAAGAAATTTCATTGACTCCGTATATGCTCAGGCCTATCTGTCCTTCATTTATTGTATATATTATATTCATAGTGATAATGGCCATGGAACACACAATATACACAAGGGACTCTGATGAAACGCTCTTCGGGCTCCTATCCTCGTATAAATTCAATAACACCTATGTGAGAGTACTGGAATCTCCTTCAGACAACTGCATTTCGGTACAGGTCACGGATAATCCCAGGAAATGGAGTTATATTCAGGACCGGAAATACACCAATTTCCGGGAGCTGCGCCGCCTGGAAATAGGCTGCGACCGCCTCTGCCTCAAATATATCAATCACAACCAGCTCCTCATGGCCCGTGGGCCGCTGCTTGGGATAAAGATACCTTCAAAAAATGCTGCTGTTGTCAACAAACTGGAAAACCTGGATGTACATATCTTTGAGACCACCATGGAATTCAGGGAGAAGATACTGAAGGGTGTGAAAAATCTGCTGAACCTGAGCCCTCAGAAAAAGATGGAAATAATAGAGAAATGCATCAACCAGTGTCTCCGGGACCAGGAGGACTGATCCTCAGCGCCTGCTGAATATCCGCTTGAGAAACTGTCCCGTGTAGGATTCCTTCATCCTGGCTATTTCCTCGGGCGTTCCCGCACCCACGATGGTACCGCCGCCGTCACCGCCTTCGGGGCCCAGATCGATGATCCAGTCAGCCGTTTTAATGACATCGAGGTTATGTTCTATGACAATGAGCGTGTTGCCCTTGTCCACCAGGGAATTGAGCACATCAATAAGCTTCTGTATGTCGGCGAAATGCAGTCCCGTTGTGGGCTCATCGAGAATATACACGGTCCTTCCCGTGGCCCGCTTTGACAGCTCCGTGGCCAGCTTGACACGCTGTGCCTCACCGCCTGAAAGTGTCGTGGCGGGCTGTCCCAGCTTGATATAACCCAGCCCGACTTTGTTCAGCGTATCCAGCTTGCTTTTAACGGCTGGAATGCTTTCAAAAAATTCCAGGGCCTCCTCGACGGTCATCTCCAGTATTTCGTATATGTTCTTTCCCTTGTAGCGGACCTCCAGGGTCTCATGGTTGTACCGCCTTCCCTTGCACACCTCGCAGGTAATGTAGACGTCGGGAAGGAAATGCATTTCTATCTTCTTGACGCCGTCTCCCTGGCACGTTTCGCACCGGCCCCCGGCAACATTGAAGGAGAAGCGGCCGGCCTTATATCCCCGTACCTTTGACTCGGGAAGCCTGGTAAAAAGATCACGAATGGGAGTAAAGAGCCCGGTATAGGTGGCAGGATTGGACCGGGGCGTCCTTCCGATGGGCGACTGGTCTATATCAATGACTTTATCCACTTCCTCAATGCCCGTTATCTTATCGAAGGCGCCGGGATATTCCCGGGAGCGCATGAGCAGGTTTGAGAGCGCCTTGTACAGAATTTCAATGACCAGGGTGGATTTTCCCGAACCGGAAACACCGGTAATCGCGGTAAAAACACCCAGGGGAAACCGGGCA
This sequence comes from Spirochaetae bacterium HGW-Spirochaetae-1, assembly GCA_002839375.1. Classification (NCBI taxonomy): domain Bacteria; kingdom Pseudomonadati; phylum Spirochaetota; species Spirochaetae bacterium HGW-Spirochaetae-1. The sequence goes on from PGXY01000007.1 coordinate 407,555, forward strand.
TCAATTTTTTTCAGATTATTTTCGGCTGCTCCCGTTATTTCTATATGCCCCCGGGACTCACGCCGTTCCTGCGGTACCGGAATGGACTTCCTGCCTGCGAGATAATCGCCGGTTATCGAAGCCATGTTTGCCTCGATTTCCGCGGGAGTTCCCGTGGCCACAACGTAGCCGCCATGAAGCCCCGCCCCGGGTCCCAGGTCCACGACGTAATCGGCCTCGCGAATGGTCTCCTCGTCGTGTTCAACGACAATGACCGTGTTGCCCAGGTCCCGCATGTGCTTCAGGGTGGTAAGGAGCTTCTGGTTGTCGCGCTGGTGCAGGCCGATGCTGGGCTCATCCAGTACATAGAGTACACCCGTGAGGCTCGAGCCGATCTGTGTGGCCAGGCGTATGCGCTGTGATTCGCCGCCCGAGAGGGTTCCGGCCGCCCGGTCAAGAGTCAGGTATTCTATGCCCACGTCGTTGAGAAATTTAAGCCTGGTCCTGATTTCCTTCAGCACCTGGCGGGATATTTTTTCCTCCGTGGGAGAAAGGGCCATGGACCCGAAAAAGTCATGGGACTGCCTGATAGACATGGCCGTCACCTGGTCGATCGGTCTGCCCGCCACTTTTACTGAAAGACTTTCCTTTTTCAGCCGCTTGCCGTTACAGCTGTCGCATACCTGGTTGGCCATGTATCCTTCCATCCATTCACGCATTTCATCGGACTTTGTTTCACGATAGCGGCGCTCCAGATTGGGAATGACCCCCTCGAAGGAACGGTTGAATTTGAACTCCAGGTTCTCGCGTTTCACATTGAAATTCATGCGCTCACCGCCGGAGCCGTAGAGGATGATCTTTTTTATCCGTTCGGGCAGCTTCTTCCACGGCATGTGCGCATCAAAATTCAGGCCCCGTTCCAGGGACTTTATCTGTTCAATATACCAGTAGCTCGTGGTCTTCCCCCATACATCAAGCACCCCGTCGTAGAGTGATTTGTCGGGATCGGAGACTATTCGTTCGGGATCGAAACGCATGATAAAACCGAGGCCGCTGCACTTTTCGCAGGCGCCGTAGGGGCTATTGAAGGAAAACATGCGCGGCGAGAGTTCCGGAATGGATATACCGCAATCGGGACAGGAGAGGCTCGTGGAGAAAAGTTTCTCCTCGTCATCCTTGAGTAAAACAAGTACCAGTCCGTCGGCAATAGACAGGGCCGTCTCAATGGAGTCGGCCAGGCGGGGACGGATACCGTCCTTGATGACGATGCGGTCCACGACGATTTCTATTGAATGTTTTTTGTTTTTATCGAGCTTGATAGTCTCTTCCAGGGTGAGAATTTCACCGTTCACCCTGACCCTGACGAATCCGTCTTTCCGGGCATGCTCAAACTTATCGGCATGCTCGCCCTTTCTGCCGCGGACCACGGGCGCCAGGACCTGTATCCGCGTTCCCGAACGAAGCGTCATGAGGGACTCCACTATCTGGTCCAGGGACTGGGACGATATCTGCTTGCCGCATTCATGACAGTAGGGAACACCGATGCGGGCGTATAATAAACGGAAATAATCATATATTTCCGTAACGGTCCCCACGGTTGATCGGGGATTACGGTGCGTGGTCTTCTGTTCGATGGAGATGGCCGGGGAAAGCCCATCGATGAAATCGACATCGGGCTTTTCCATGAGGCCGAGGAACTGGCGCGCATACGAGGAGAGGGACTCAACATATCGCCTCTGACCCTCGGCGTAGATCGTGTCAAAGGCGAGGGAGCTTTTTCCGGAACCGGAAAGACCGGTCATTACCACCAGACTATCCCGCGGGATTTCCAGTGATATGTTTTTCAGGTTATGCTCGCGGGCTCCCCTGATGACAATGGAACGGCTGGTCATATCTGCTCGATATTGAGAGAACCGCACATGGGACAGATGACGTCGGCTTCATCCACCTCCTCAACATAATCATCCTTTTTCTTAATTATTATATCATCCCAGCGATAATCACAGTCTTCGCAGGCATAGCTCACATGAATCTTTTTTTCATTTGCTTCGAGATCGTCAGCATCGTCGTCAACGAGATCATCATCATCCACCAGTTCTTCCTCGTCGTAATGCTCTTCATAATATTCGTCTTCGTATACGTGATCGTCATATTCTTTTTCGTAGCTTTCGTGTTCGTTCGACATGATATCACCCTGCATTTCTAAAGTTTATTTTTCATTGTCCCATTGCCGAATACTGAACCGTCCATTTCAGCTAAATGACCTGTCCGGGTACCTTTTCCATAAAATGAAACAACCAGCACTCACCTTCAGCCCGTCCTTACCAAAGGTTCACTTTTAATATAATAATAAAAGAAAGATAAGAATGAAAAATATTTTTTTAAATAATTGCTACTGAAATCAACTTACAAACATGCTCTTTTTATTGTCAAAAAAATTTTATCCCATTAAAAATATTTTTACAAAAGTGTCGGATGCTATAACTATTCAAATTTACATAAACACAATAAAGGCTATTCACTTCTACACTTTCACCCGGAAGACCCCGGCGAAAACAGGCCCTTTTGTTATGTATCCCCTCTCGCCGCCCCTTTAAGGGGCTGGGGAATGATCCCCGGAAACCTCTGAAAAGATATCCCTTATTTCTTAATATGTCTACTCCAGAATCTTCTCCTTCACCGGCAGTTTCACGGGCTCATGGATCTGCCGGTAATAGTCCGGAGAAAGGGGCAGTTCCCGGGTATCGGTGATGATCATGTCCCAGATACCCCAGGTCCTTTTCATGGGAGACAGCTCTCTGAAGAGAATAGTTATTTCCCCTTCAGCGGACATCTCAAAGGGTATCTCAATCCGCAGAAGTTCGCCCCCCGCATGTGGAAAGGAACAGGTGCGCATGAGACGGTAGTCGTGACGGCGGCTCCTGATAAAAATTTTTAATGTCGAGGGAAACTGCGCAGAATCAGGATTGCGGAAGGACACCAGGTCGAGCCAGAGAATGTACATCCCCGAGGTTCTCAGGTCCTTCACCGTGACATAGGTGCCGTGAAGGGACACAAAAGCGGCCATTTTATCCACAACAGGACCCATGTCTTCCTTCATGTAAAGATTCTGGCCCCTGCCCCAGGCATAGATTGCGGCGCCGTCAATCAGGGGCCCCCACGTTGACGACCAGGCAGCGGCGTCGGCCGAGCCGGGATTTATAACGATGATCTGCGGCTTCTGCGCCGTCGTGTTATCGGCAACAGCTTCTTCTTTTTTATCAGCGACATTTTCCTCTTTTTTCTCCGGTTCTTTATCAGGCGCTTTTTCAACATCCGTTAAAATGTCTTTTTTGGATTCTTTATCCGGTGTCGCTTTTTTTTCAGGTTTTTCCTCAGTTTTTAACACCGTCGCTTTTTCAGTCTTCGCAGGTTTTTCATCGGGTTTTTTTATCGCAGTCTCCGGGGCTTTATCGGTTTTCACCTTATCTTTTTTCGATTTTCCTTTTACAGGAGCGGCGGCCTTTTTATCAGCTTTTTTCGCTGCCGGTTTCGCGGCTTTATTCGTTTTCGGGGCTGTTTTTTTCGCAGGCGCTTTCACGGATTTGGGGAGCTTTGCATCGGCTTTCTTTGTCGTGGGCTTTGCCGTATCAGCGGTTTTCACATCGGCTTTTTTCTCAGCTTCCATTGCAGGCTTCTTGTCTGCCAAATCGGCCTTTTTTTCAGTCGCTTCAGGAATAGCTTTTTTTTCTTCTATAATCTGTTCTTTTTTATCACCTGCGGCAGGTTCCTTTTCCTGAGCCGCGGCAGAATTCACCGTAAGCAAAAACAGGATCGTGCATAAAACTGCAAAATATTGTCGAAATGTTTTCATTTTCAGATCCGCCAGTTCTTATAGCATTTTCCGGGAAAAGCATGCCTTATTAAAAATCACCATTCCCGAAACGCGTCAAGCAGGAATAAGAGAAATTTTAAAAATAACAAGTTGAGAGTTCCCTTGCGGCACCGGGGGTGGTAAAACCAGGTTTTCCACCACGTTGACATGATAAAACCTGATTTTAATAAGTGTACATAAAATAATTTATCGCCCAAATTTAATTATTGACTTGGAAAATCGGGACGAGGCATATATCTTAATTAGTATTAAAACATGATAAAAAATCTTACGAAAATATCGGGAGAATACGCTATGAAAAAATATGGGATATTACTGGGGATTCTGGTGGGTGTGATGGTGATGGTTGGGTGTGTGGGGGATACTGAGCTTCGATGGAAAAATGTGAGCAGCAATACGGCAACAGATATTCGCTGGGTGGATTACTCCGGAGATGAAAGCGACGTTGTCTGGAATGAAAATTTGGCTGATACTGATTACAGCAATTTTAAAAAAGTAAATGCTACCCATGGGTGGGGAGAATGCGACCTTGGAGGGGGAGCTGCTCAAATTGATGTAGATAATGATACTAATCCTGATACTTTATCTTTGAATGAGGGCAGTTCAGAAACATATAATATTTATGGTGTGGCAAAATAAATTATTTAAAATTTTTGATAAAAAAATCAGCGATAAATAGGAGTAGAATCTGAACAGATTATTAATAGCACTGGCAATAACGATAAACATGATTAATTGCTCATCTTCAGCAAAGGATGATATAAAGCCACTGAGAATGACTACAATTTCCAATGCAGAGGAACAAGCAAAATGGTATCGCATTGCCGGCTACTGGACTGTTCAGGACTCACTCCTTACGGAAAACCGCGGCAGGTCGAGCATCTGGGGCTATCATGAATTGATGAACTATAATACCCTGGTTACTGTTGACAGCTATCCCCAATATACAAACTATAGTGCCGATATTAAAATTTTTAATGTAAAGCGCACACCCGTTGAAATACTTTTTGCTTTTCTTGTCAATAGTCCCCACCTGCATTACTATTACAATTTTTACGCTTTTAAACTTACCGGTTCAGCGGAAAAGATAACCAGGATAAGCCTTATTCAATCACAGCGTAAAAATGACGCTCTCCCGTTCAATGCCAAGTTCAATTATACAATAAAGGAACTACAGGGTGTTGATTATAGTCTCAACTATAATGAAAAACATGCAATTAAAATCACCTTTGACGAAAAGAAAGCAACTCTTAACATAAACGGCAAACCCGTAATTTCTTTTGAACTCCCCGTTGAAAACATGGAGGGACGGTTCGCCATCAGCAACCGAAATGCCAGCATTCAAATTGATAAGATCACCATTAAAAACGGGAAAGAAATTCTTTTTACCGATGATTTCAATTATGATTCCATCAAGGTCTTCAAGGTTAAGGCCGTAAAAACAAACAATCCACAGTAATCATGCAGCGCCGCACGGACTGATTGACCTCACCCCCTGCCCCCTCTCCCACAGGGAGATGGGGTATCATTAAAAAATATCCAGCGATAAATATACCTATTCTAATGTATGTAATTATAATAGTTATGAATGAATTTATCTGGCAATGCATTAAAATGCATTCAGGCGGGGGTAATCATTTTAGCTCCCCCTCTCCGCTCCGGAGAGGGGGCCGGGGGTGAGGTCAGCGTATCAGCTTCATCACCGCGTCGGGGCTCAGGCGTGAAATGTTTTCCAGGTGGGATGCATCCACGCCGGAAACCACGGTGTTGATGTTGCCCATGAGGTTCTCCACCTTCTCGGCGCCGGCAAGGTTGGAGGCCATAATGTTATCCACCTCGACCTGCAGTTTTTTCAGTCGTGAAACATCGCCGCTTATATCGAGGTTGATCTGTTCTGATTTCTTCGTCAGCGTATCGCCGGTAAAGGGTTCACCAACATAGTCCAGCAGGACTTGCTTTTTATTGAAGGTGACGTCGGCGAGAATGGCCTGCTGACCGGTGCTGCCGCGGGAAATATCTTTCTGTAACTGATCGATGCCGTCTTTGACAATCTGGTTTTTGGTGAGCGAGTTCTGGATGTCGCGAAGTTCCGTCTCGATGGAATCGAGGCGGGAGTTTATTCTGGAGCCAATGGTCACAGAATCGGTTTTAATATCTTTTTTCTTTTTGGTGCTGCCCGCATCCTCTTCAACCTGCCGCTGATTGTTAATCCTCCGTGCCGATCCCAGGATTCCGTCTACTGTTACTTTCATTTTACACACCCTCCTTTGTGTTTATAGGGATTTTCAAATACATCCGACGAACTCTGTTTTTATTTCCCTGCGGAAACCGGGGGAAACCATCGGATATATAAGTTCATTTTACACCTATCCAATGTCAATATATCAACTGTCTATTGGTATGTCAATAACATTACTTAAACATACAGTTAAATATGACTATGATAATAGTAATATATTGATCAAACCAATTGCTCATACCGGGCTCTGACCCTTGATTTGGCATTTAATTTATATATTATAATTTTTTTATTGAAAATCAAATTCCATCAGCATAGTATTGACTATTACTTTAAGGAAAGGCTTTCGTACTGATAGTGCATAAACAATGATTTTTCATGCTTGCAAAATGATTGTTTATGCACTATTAATATGTTACTATTAAAAAAGCACTACTATCGGGGCATCAGAATGAACACACAACCGAATATGTACAAAACCCTTCTACAGTCCCTTCCCGATATCGTTTATGAAATTGACCATAAGGGGAATTTCCTCTATCTCAATGATGCCGTTGAGAGGCTTGGATATGACAGGGGGGCGCTCCTTGGGTGTCACTTCAGTTCCATCATTCACCCCGATGACCTTCAGGACATTCAGAGAGCCACGGTGCTTCCGCAATTTGTGGGAAGGGAAACAGGAGCCGATGGCTCTCCCGGACTTTTTGATGAACGGCGTAACGGTAAAAGGATAACAAAAAATCTCCGCCTCAGGCTGAAAGCGGCCCCTGGCACCAATCCCGAGACATGGAACGGCGAAGTCATTTCCCTGGGCCTGTACAATTTCCATACCACATCTGACAGGGACTTTATCGGCACCCTGGGCATCATCCGCGACACAACCTGGAAGAAAAAAAGTGAGGAGGCCTTTCTCCGTACGGAAAAATATTACCGGGTCCTCCTCCAGAACTCATCGGAGCTCATTTCCATCATTGCCAACGACGGAACCATACTATATGCCAGCGATTCATCGGAAAAAGTTCTGCGGTATAATTCCTTCGAGCTCATCGGTGAAAACATCAATGATTATATTCACAGCGATGATGCCGAAAGTATGAAAAAAATCCTTGAAGAGCGTAAAACACCGGAAGAACCCGACGCGGTCATCACCATCCGTTTCTGCAACCGCAACAGCGCCTGGCGATTCTTCAAAACAGAGATGAATAAAATCGCCGATGACCTGGATGAAACGATCTGCTTTGTCATGAATTCCATCGATGTTACCGACCGCGTCCTGGCCGAAGAGGCCGTGAGGGAAAACGGCGAAAAATTCAGAGCCATCGTCGAACACAGCTCCGAGGCAATCGCCCTTATTTCACGCACCGGCGAGATCGAATACATGAGCCACCCCATCGAGAGAATCATGGGCTATTCACCGTATGAACTGGCAGGAGAAAATGCCAGCCGGTACCTTCATCCCGATGAAATACAGCCTCTCATGGACCGGTGCACGACACGAATCCGGGAAGGGAACATGTTTTTCACGGAAGAATTCAGGATGCGGCACAAGAACGGCTCATGGCACTATATGGAAGCAAGCATCAGCTGCAGGCTCAATATACCGCCCATTGACGGCATTATCGTAAACCTGAAGGATATCTCCGAAATTAAATCGGCCCGCACTGCCCTGAAATACAGCGAGGAAAAATACCGCATGCTCTACGACTCAGCGCTGGTGGGGATGGCATCCCTCGAGGCCGACACCGGCACCATACTGACGGTAAATAAGATGACCTGCGGCATGTTCGGGTATCAGTTAAAAAACGAATTAATCGGTGAAACTATTTTCAGCCTCATTGCAAACCCTCAAATACTTGAGCATATAAAAAGACAGGTTTCTTCGAATGGACTTATTGACAACGAAGAGATGATGTTCACACGCCGAGACGGTTCCACATTCTGGGGAGCCCTGACCGCCAGAACCAATCTCCAGACGGGCGCGGTAAACGTCATCATCAATGATATCACCAGAAGCAAAAACGCCGAGGACCAGCTCTACCGGCTCACTTTTTTCGACCCCCTCACCGAGCTGCCCAACAGGGAGATGTTTAAAAACAGGCTTTCCGTCGAGCTCATGCGAATGAAACGGTTCGCCATCATGTGTATAGGCCTTGACAACTACAAACAGATGAACAATGTCTTCGGCCCCGTTTTCGGCGACCGTCTTCTCTACACCGTGGCCTCGGAGCTCGATGAGGTTTATTTTAAAAACGACATGGTTTCCCGTCTTGCCGAGGACATATTCATCATTCTTCTCTCCGATATCGGCGGCGGTGACAACACAACAAATATTGAAAACATCGACACCATCGCCCAGAAAACCAGGGCCATCTTCAGCCGTCCCTTCCTTGTCAACAATCAGAGCATCGACATCGTCACCAGTATCGGCATTGCCATTTTCCCCCACGACGGCAGCGACGCCGAAGCCCTGATAAAAAACGCCGAGTCGGCCATGTTCGTTGCGCGGGACAGCGGGCACAACAGGTTCCATTATTTCGACAGAGAACTGAATCAGAAAATGATGACCCGCATGAAACTTGAGAACGAAATAAAGACAGCCATTAAAAAGAAGGATTTTTTCTCACACTATCAGCCCAAGTTCGACGCAAACGGCGTCATAATTGGCATGGAATCCCTCATGCGATGGCATCATCGCAAAACCGACACACTCATCCCCCCGGCAGAGTTCATTCCCATTGCTGAAAAAAACGGCATGATAATCGACCTGGGAATGTTCATCCTGGAAGAGTCATGCATCCAGAACCAGTTGTGGCACGTGGACAATGACCCGCCGCTCAGAGTAGCCGTAAACCTGTCACCCTTTCAGTTCAGCCATCCGGAGCTGATCCCGGAAATCATCAGGAGACTTGAAAAAACGGGACTTCCCGCTTCACTGCTGGAGCTGGAAATAACGGAAAGCGGTATCATGGAAAATGAAAAGGACAGCATCGGAAAACTGAGAAAGCTCCACGAAATGGGAATAGCCATTTCCATCGACGATTTCGGCACCGGTTATTCCTCGTTGAGTAAACTCAAGGATTACCCCATTGACACGCTGAAGATAGACCGCACCTTCGTAATAGACCTGCCCGGCAATGCCATGGCGGCCACGCTGGCAACGACCATCATTGACCTGGCACATAACCTGGGATTCAAGGTCGTTGCCGAGGGAGTGGAGACTGCGGAACAGTTTCACTTCCTCCGGGAGCATGGCTGTGAATACTACCAGGGATATCTCCTCTCCCGCCCCCTCTCATCGGAAGATTTCACGGCGAACCTCGACCGGTTCAGGAAGGGGATACCCCCCCTAAATTTCCCGGAGGGGAATTTGAATAATCGTTAATATCAATCCCGCCCCCCGGCGAATTAATCTATAGTATACATACAGGCTCTTTCGCCGCCCCCGGAGGGGGCTTTAAACATCAGTAGTAGTTGAGGAGTAAAGAACTGATAATTCTTCGACCCCTCGCAGGGGTGGCGGCGATGAATCCGGAAAACAGGAAGGATATCTTCGCCGGGGTCTTTCTCTCGGCGGATGACAGCATATACATTACAAACGGACAAACACCGTAAACCGGTGCCAGAATTTACTATTCAGGAGTCAGTATTACCGGCGAGGGCAGCACTCCCGGAGCGGTGACGGTTTCTGTTGCGGATATATATCCATCGAGAGAAAACTCCAGTGTGTGTTCTCCATCGAGAAGTATGCGGTGAAACCAGCCGTTCTCATCGGTATGGGTGATGATATCGCCGTCCGTTACTTTTACGGCTACACCGGGCAGGGGATTCCCGCCTCCATCCTCCACATATCCGGAAACGCCCAGGCCGGCGGCGTCGATATAGGCCAGGAGTGACTCACGGTTATAGGCATAGACTTCGTCTATGCCCTCTTCGGTTTCGGGACTGTAATCGGCGATTTCTATGGTAATATCGATGCATCCCTTTTCCACATAGCTCCAGTCCTGAAGCGACCCATATGCGATGTACCAGTCACCACCGTTAATGACGCCGTCATCCACATCGGGATCGGCGAGAATGTCGGGATTGGCCAGAAATGTCCCGGCCATGGAATAGATTTTCCCCAGTTCCCACACCAGATCGTTCTCCAGGGGAATATCCCCGCCGGTACTCATACGGGCATAATCGAAGGGAAGATTGACAATGACCGTCCCGGCATGAAACGTCGCCGACAGATGGAAATTTTTGTCCATGGAATAATCCCGCAGGGCCGCCGATTCGGGTTCCGAGAATGCAACATCGCCATGGGACCCGCCCGGCACAAAGGCGGTGCTGAAATTCCGGTTCAGGTCGACATCATGGTCGTTATACCGTCGCCCGTCCCACATGCCGTCGGGATTCATGACGGGAATGATGACGATGTACCGGGTGTCCACGAGATTCTTGATGTCGGGGTCCGTGCCGTATCGGCCCGTAAGCTCTTCGATGAGGCGGATAAGTATTTCGCCCGAGATTATTTCATTGCCGTGTATGGTCCCGGTGAGACGGACCCGCGGCTCCTGTTCATTGAGCTCCGGGTTATCCGATAAAACCAGGGCGATGATTTCCTCGCCGCGCACACTGAAGCCCACAGTTTCCAGGCGGGCAATGTCGGGATGCTGCGCCTCCACATTTTCAAAAAATGATCGTACTTCGGAAGGGTCATGATAGTCTACAGGTATAGCGAGTTCAGCGGGGCTTCCGTTCCAGCACGAAATGGATACCATAGCAAGAAAAAGCAGTAAAATAGAAAGCCGGTAAGTAAGGGGACTGTTTTCTGGAAGCCTGCTCATCATACTTTTTAATATATCAACAGCTTAAACAACGGGCAATTACATTTTTTAATCACAAATGCTTAAAAACCCGGGAGAGATTATGTATTTTTTCAATTGGGCCATGGATTATCTCACGCAATTTCCACCCGACTCTCCGTGCCCCTGTGTCTCTGTGGCCACATTATCTTTAGAGATATTGTCTGAAACCTGTTTATTATAACACAACCATTCCCTAGTTGGGATTGGCCACCTTGTTCATCTGGAGAGACACCACCTTGGAAACCCCGGCCTCTTCCATGGTGACTCCATAGATCGATGCGCCGATACTCATCGTCTTCTTGTTATGCGTAACAATGATAAACTGGGTACCCTTGGCGAACTCCCGGAGCATCTTCAGAAATCGCCCGATATTTTCCTCGTCGAGAGGGGCGTCGATCTCGTCAAGAAAGCAGAACGGCGACGGCTTCACCATATAGGTGGCGAAGAGCAGCGCGATGGCCGTAAGGGCCCGTTCTCCCCCGGAAAGCAGGTTGATATTCTTCGCCTTTTTACCGGGAGGGCGCACCATGATATCGATGCCGCTGTCGAGAATATTCTCCGGGTCCGTGAGTTCCACCATGGCGTCGCCGCCCTCGAAGAGCTGACGAAATATCTGGGAGAAGTTTTTCTGTATTTCCTTGAACGTATCCAGGAACAGGTCAACGGAAGTCTTGTTTATATCCTCAATAACAGAGAGAATGTCCTCCCGGGCGGACTCAATGTCCTTTTTCTGGCTTATGAAATATTCGAAACGTTTTTTCAGATCCTTGAATTCCTCTATGGCCAGGTTGTTGATGGGGCCCAGATCGCTGATTTTACCCTTCACGCCCTGAAGCGAAGACTGGATATCATTCAACTGCGATTCATCGAGGACGACCTTGCTGAATTCTTCGACCTTTTTCTCGTAATCCACCCAGATGTAATCCTCGATGTTGGACTTTTTAAACATGAGCTCCACGGTGGATTTTTCCAGGTTGCCGATGCGATCAACGATTTTCGACAACTCCTCTTCATCTTTACGTGAAATATTTTTCCTGTCGTGAATTTTCTGTTCCAGTTCCTGGCGCCGGCTCGTGAACTCCGTGATGTTTTTCATCAGGGCATTGCTCTTTTCATTGAATTCGATGAGCCTGTTTTCCCACTCCTGAATCTCATTCTTCAGGTTTTTCATTATCTTCTCGGAGCGCTGCATATCCTCGCGGTGGTTTTCGATCTGCATATCCATGTCCTTGATCTGGTATCCCAGGGACTGCAGATGCTTTTCGATCCAGGCAATATCATTCTCGAATTTTGACAGGTCTTTTTCAATGCGGGTGATCATGCCGTTTATATCTTCCAGTTCGGCTTGTTCGTTCTGGATAAATTCATCGAGCATGGAGTTCTGGCTCCGCAGCCCGTCAATGGCGTCAGTCTCGGCCTTGATTTTTCTGTCCAGTTCTTCCTTCCTGGCATGGATACCCGTCTTATCGAAGAGGATGGACCGGAACCCGTCCTCATAGCTTTCAAATTTCTGGATATTATTGCGCAGTAGAATTATATCGATCCCGGCAAGGTACCGTACCGCCTCCTCGGCCATCCCGACTTCAAGGCTCTGCCTGGCCTTGCGCAGAAGTTCATCCATACTGTTAAGCGTCTCGTTAATTATTCCTCGGACCTGCTGGCGTTCATCCTCGGACCCCTGGAGCTCGGCCTTGCGTTTATCAATGGCGTCAATAAGCTGTTTTACCACCACCTCCAGGGCCTCGCGAAGCTTCTTCAGGATTTCTTCCTTTTCCTTGATGAGCCTTTTATTTTCTTCGATAGTGTCGCGCGATTTATGTATGGATTCTATCTTGCGCTTTCTCGACTCGAAGAGGTTGGCGAGCTTGACCTTGTCGCTCTCTACTTTACCGCGGATATCAACCTCGGACTTTTCAGTTTTAAGTTTTTCCTCAAGAAGGCGCTTGCGGTTTTCAGTCCGCTCCTGGATCTTTTTATCGACACCGGCCCGATGTTCTTCCTGCTCGGCAATGCTCCGCCGGTTCATATCGGTTTTCTTATCGATATCCTCCACGCGGATCTTGTAGGCGTCGAGGCGCTTGTCCAGCTCCCAGAGCTGATGCTGGATATCGTTCTTTCTCTTTTCATCCTTCTCGTTTTCCGACGATATGGATGATACGCGGACCGATATTTTTTCCCGCTCCTCTTTCAGGCGGTTGATATCGTCCTGCACTTTGGTAAGTCGCTTATCAAGATCACGGAATTTCAGAATATTCAGTTTTATGTCCAGGTCCTGCAGTTGATCACGAAGTAAGAGATAATCCTTGGTTTTATCGGCCTGCTTCGCCTTCAGATCCTTTTCACGCTCTATTTCTTTTATAACATCGTTGAGCCTTTTCAGGTTCTCGCCCGTCTCCTCGAGTTTCCTGATGGACTCCTTCTTCTGCATTTTGAAGCGCGATATTCCCGCCGCCTCTTCAAAGAGATACCGGCGGTCTTCGGCCCGGGTCGAGAGGATGAGATCCATCTTCCCCTGCTCCATGACGGAATAAGCCGACTTGCCGATTCCCGTATCCATGAAAAGCTTTTCAATGTCCTTGAGGCGAACGGGGGATTTGTTAATCAGGTATTCCGATTCGCCGTCCCTGAAGATACGGCGGCCCACGGTGACGGAATCGGCGTCGAAATCGAGAATGCGTTCGGTGTTGTCAATGGTGACTGAAACTTCCGATAGTGAAACGGGTTTGCGGTTATCCGTGCCGGAGAAAATAATATCCTCCATCTTAGAGCCGCGGATATTTTTGGCCTGCTTCTCCCCCAGCGCCCATTTAATGGCGTCAACGATATTGGATTTCCCGCATCCATTGGGACCCACAATAGCTGTAATTCCCGGCTCGAACTGGACCATGGTCCGGTCAGCAAAGGATTTAAATCCAAAAAGTTCCATTGATTTTAAAAACATAGAGCAAGCACCATTCCAGGAACCCTATTCCCGTGTCAGATTATATGATTATATAGACATTTTTGAAATTATACGAATATTATCATCAAAAATGAGAATCATCGTGGCTTTTTGGCATAAGGCCAGACTGTTAATTAAGATTCTATGGCTTCATTAGGCAAGAAAAATTTACATTTCTCACAAAATTTTTAGATGACGGGACATAAAGATATTGCATCATAATGGAGATTATTTCACAATAGCGTCCATTATCCGGGGTCAGAGCCTCCATGAAAAGCATGCAAATACTCATATCACTACTCGTTTTATCCGTGTTAACAGCCTGCGCCGGTGCAGGGACACGGGGCTCCGGTGACATCATGTCCACGCTCAACGCCAGTTCCGGGGAACTTTCGCCCTGTCCCGACGCTATAGACAGGGGAAAAACCTACCAGGTTTTCTTCAGGCTTGAGAAAGAGACACGCTGCATCCGGGTCAGTGTAATCGCACAGTTTCATCCCGATGAATTCACCACAAAGATGAGAGTGGCGAAAACCTATTTCACCGTAGACAGAATGATAGACATATCATCCTTTAATAAAAAGCGGAATTCTCTTTTCACCGAGATGGGCAGAAATTTTACCGGCACCTGGGACCAGCAGAGAGACGCAACGGTCTGCGCATCGATAACCGACCCCCTGCAGAAACTGGACAGCCAGTCTACATACAGGATCAGAATAGCCACGTTCGAAAAAGACAACTACCAGTTTCAGGTCATTATTCATGCCGATGAGAAAGTCCAGTTAATGAAGGAGCTGATGCAGTAATTGTATACCGAAAACAGGGAAAGGTTATTAAAAGAGAAATTTTTATGTTGCCATGTTTCACTTGTTATTGTAGTATTGCACCATATATTAAAATATTAACCATAAACAGAATGAATAAAATTAGGAGGATATGCACAATGAAAATGTTCATCAGGAATACCGTTACAACATTTGTTCTTGTATTATTTATTTCCCTGGTTTCGGGAAATGCCTTTGCCGAGGCCTTCAAGAGTCCCAGTTTCGGAGGGACAACGGGACTTGTTTCCACACCCACGGCCAATACGGGATGGGAGGACGCCAAGATCGGCCTTGATGTCGGGTATCATTATATCAACAACGATAATGATGACAGCTCTCACATACCCAAGGTTACGCTGCAGCTCTTCAACATCTGGGAACTGGGAGTAGCCTTTGATCTCCAGGACCGCGCCGCGCAAGATGAAAACGATATGATCCTTCACACAAAAATCAATTTTTACAATGCGGGATCATCGGCCCTGGCCATTGGTGGCAACCTGCAATTCATCGACATGGGAAGGGACGATGGCGAACCCAACGGAGGCTATGCCGATCATGGAACATATGGACAGCTCTACATGGCCGTGACCTACAGCGGCAACTTCTTTTCCATGCCGGCCGAGACCACCCTGGTTGTGGGAAAAACCTTTGGAGATAACTACGACAACAGCAACATCGACTTCTCCATGGGCTTTGACCTGAACCTCCTGCCCCAGTATCTTAAAGGATACGTTCACTGGATCAACGACTTTGCCAACTATTCATATAGTGTTGATGCCATGGGATCAAACAACTGGTACCGGGGCTGCTTCAACACGGGGATCCGGCTTGCCATTCTTAAGACCAGCCGGTACAAGTTCAACATTGACGTAATCATGACCGACGCACTGGACACGAACCGGGGCTTTGCCCTGGGAACTGCCTTCGGTCTGGCGTTCTAAGCAGAATTTAGTATAACCACATAAAAAGAAAAATACATAGAGGCGCATAAACAAGTAGAGACGCGAGACATCGCGTCTCTACTTGTTTATGCGCCTCATTTTTCTACTCCTCTTTCCCGTACTTGCGGGGCCAGAGCCTCCGAAGCCTTTCGGCCATGGCCTTCTCCGTTCCTTCCTCCGACGGTTCGTAAAACACCAAGTCTTTTATGGCATCGGGCAGATATGCCTCATCGACAAAATGGCCCGGGAAGTCGTGGGGATAGCGGTAGCCTTTCGAATATCCCATCTTTTTCATCAGGTCCGTTGGGGCATTACGCAGGTGAAAGGGGATTTCGTGGGGATATGCCGCTGCTGCTTCCTTGGCCTTCCCGATAGCCAGATATGAGGCATTGCTCTTGGGTGATGATGCAAGAAATACGGCGCACTGGGACAGGATTATCTCAGCCTCGGGCAGGCCGATATTTTTCACTGCCGTAAAGGCAGAGACAGCCAGGGTCAGAGCCGTGGGCGATGCATTGCCCACGTCTTCCGAGGCGAAGATGACCATGCGCCGTGCAATAAAAAGGGGGTCCTCTCCCGAAAGGATCATGCGCGCCATATAATATACGGCCGCGTCGGGGTCAGAGCCCCGCAGTGATTTAATGAAGGCCGAAATGGTGTCATAATGCTTCTCGCCGGCCCGGTCATAATAGAGCATGCTGTTTTTCACGGCCTCGGCAAGGTTATCACCGGTAATCATACTGCCGTCGGAAACGGCATGGGCGGTTTCCAGTATATTCAGGAGCCGCCGGGCATCCCCTCCGGCCAGGTCGATAAGGCGGTCCCTTACCCCGTCCCCGAAGGTCATATCCCCAGAGCTGAAAAGTTCATCCCTGGCCATGACGGAATCAAGAATTAAGGACAGGTCTTCGTTTGAAAGAGGGTTCAACTTTATAACACGGGTCCTGGAGAGAAGAGGCGAAATCACACTGAAGGAAGGGTTTTCCGTTGTCGCCCCTATGAGGATAATATCACCCGATTCCACGGCACCGAGAACGGCATCCTGCTGGGCCTTGTTAAACCGATGGATCTCATCAAGGAATAACAGGGTCTGCATTCCCTCCTGCCGGTTTTTTCTTCCCGTATCGATTACTTTGCGCACATCGGCAACGCCGGCGGAGATAGCACTGAGAAAATGGGAGTCCATGGAGCAGTATCGGGCAATAAGCATGGCAAGGGTGGTCTTCCCTGTTCCCGGTTCTCCCCACAGTATAATGGAAAAGGCCTTGCGCGAATCAATGATGGAGTGGATTATTTTCCCCTTATCCAGCACATGCCTCTGCCCCACAAATTCCTCAAGTGTCCCGGGGCGACATCGCTCAGCCAGCGGCGCCATTGTATTTCGATCTTTCATAGCAGTTATCTTTTAAATGATGGGGATATAAAAAGAAAGCGACATCGTTTGATGTCGCTGACCCTTATTCAAGTAAATTATTTTTTTCGATTACATTTAAACTTCTCATCAGCAGGTCTTACATACCCGGTCCTCTTTGAACCTTTTTAGTCCTGCTTTGCTGAGCCGCCATTCTTCTCATCTTTTTCAGTCTGCGTCTTTCAGCTTCCTCTTTTTTCCGCTTTTTTTCTACGCTGGGTTTCTCGTAGTATCTTCGCCTTTTGAGTTCTTTGAAAATACCTTCAAAAGCCATCTTCTTTTTAAGATTCTTAAAGGCTTTCTCGATATCGCCATTTACCTCAACTTCGAGGGGACTGGTCATTGGTAATCACATCCTTTTTTATTAATTTTGTAAGTACAATGGAAATTAGAGATAATTTTTTGTCAATGCTAAAACATTAATCCCTCAAATATCTTTATTCCATCAGAATTACTTTATTTCCCTACATATTCATCATTCTTAAAGCGTCCCTTGGCTATCTCATCACCATAGGTGTTATACAGGGTACCCTGCCCGTTGGCCCTGTTATCGCGATATTCGCCCACATATTTCTGGCCATCGGGCCAGGTGTATGTACCGATTCCGTGCCTCTTCCCATCCTTAAAATCACCCACATATACAGAGCCCGTGGCCCAGGTCAGAGTACCCTTCCCCTCCGGCTTGCCGTTTTTAAAATCACCGTTGTATTTCTGACCGTTGGGCCAGGAAAAGGAACCGACACCATGAGGCCGACCATCAAGCACATACCCCTCATATTTCCTGTTATCAAACCATGTTATGGCTCCTTTGCCGTTGGGGCTCCCCTTCTTAAACTCGCCCACATAACGCTCTCCATCGGGCCATACCTGTACACCCTTTCCCTCGATCTCGTTATTTTTAAAATCACCGGAATACTTTTTACCGTCCCGCCAGGTCATAGTCCCGGTTCCATGCATGTTTCCCCGGTCGAAATCCCCTTCATATCGACGTCCGTCCTTCCAGGTCATGATCCCTTTTCCGTTGGGTACCCTGTCCTTTAAATCTCCTGAGTATTCCGTACCATCGGGCCAGATAAGAATTCCCGGGCTGGCCGGCTCCCCATCGACAAAATTGCCCTTGTAGCTTTTACCATCGGACCAGGTGAGCATGCCCTGCCCGTGAGGAACACCGTTTTTGAACGAACCGGTATAGGATCGGCCGTCCTTCCATTTCATGGTGCCCGTACCGGAGGGTACACCATCCTCAAACACGCCAGTATAGGTCCTTCCATCGGTCCACACAATGGTCCCCTTTCCCGACGGTTTGCCCTCCTTGAATTCACCGACATACCGGGTGCCATCTTTCCATTTCATGACACCCTCACCATGAGGCTCGCCATTGAGGTACTGGCCGGAATAAGTTCTGCCGTCACTCCAACGCATAACACCCTTTCTGTCCGGTTCACCGTTTAAAAAATTTCCCGTATAACTGCGGCCGTCTTTCCAGGTCATGGTCCCGTTTCCATGGGGAACGCCGTTTTTAAACAACCCGGTGAACCGGCGACCATCCTTCCAGGTCATAGTCCCTTTGCCCTCGGGCAGCCCTTCCTTGAAATTTCCCGTGTATGTCTTTCCATCCAGCCATGTCATTCTTCCTACACCCTGGGGCTCACCGTTAAAAAATGTGCCGGTATAGGTGCGTCCATCACTATAAGTCAGCGTTCCCTTGCCTTCAGGTTTTCCGTTTTTAAATTGTCCGGTATAAACCGTTCCATCGGGTTTCTCCAGGGTTCCCGAACCATGGGGTTTGCCGTGCATGAACTCACCTGAATATTTCGATTTGTCGGCAAAAATTTTAACTCCCCTGCCATGAGGTTCTCCATTGAGAAAGTCCCCTTCATACCGTGATCCATCGGCCGACTCAAGCACGCCTTTCCCGCCGGGCAAACCGTTTTTCACCGCACCGGTATATTTGGAGCCGTCCTTATAGACAAATGTTCCCGTTCCATGGGGTTTCCCGTCCTTAAACTGCCCGATATAGCGGGTCCCGTCGGCATAGGTAATGGTGCCGGATCCGTCGGGCTTCCCTTTTTTAAATTCACCCGTATAAGCGGTACCGTCTTTATATGTTATAGTCCCCGTTCCTTCGGGAACGCCATTTTTAAAATCGCCTTCATACACGGACCCGTCGGCATGGGTCAGCTTCCCTTTTCCATCGGGAATATTATCCTTAAAGGTTCCCACATACTGTGATCCATCGGGGCTTATCCGCTCTCCTTTTCCGGTAAGCTTCCCATTGACAAAAGTTCCGGAGAGCACCGTACCATCGGCAAGAGTGAAAGTTCCTACTCCGTGGGGAAGACCGTTGCGAAATTCGCCCTTATAGGAGTCGCCGTTTTTCCAGGTAATTTCACCGGAGCCGTGGGGTTTACCTCTTTCAAGCTCCCCCGTATAGACACTGCCGTCTCTCATTTTTATCGTACCACTGGGCCGCCCGTTATGAAACGTCCCCTCGTAACTGGAACCGTCGGAATATACCTGTTTGCCCGTTCCATGGGGTTTCCCGTCCTTAAACTGCCCGGTATAGCGGGTCCCGTCGGGTGCTGTCATGGTGCCGCTTCCCTGCAACTCCCCGTTTATGAATGTCCCGACCAGAACAGTCCCGTCAGGCATGGTCTTTGTGCCGCTGCCATAGGGAACACCGTTTTTGAATTCGCCTGTATATTTTGATCCGTCAGGATAGGTGAGCACCCCTCTGCCGTGGGGAACACCATTGATGAAATCCCCCTCGTAAACAGAGCCGTCTTTTTTTGTCAGGACGCCCTTGCCATAAGGAAGGCCGTCTGCAAATTCACCGGTATAGATGGAACCATCGGGATTATATTGAGTTCCCATGCCATGTGGCCTTCCATCCCTGAATTCACCTACATATTTTGTGCCGTCGGGCAGTATTCTCGTCCCATGACCATGGGGTTTTCCGTCCTCGAAATCACCCTCATAAACAGTACCCACGGGAAGCGTGAGTTTCCCCTTGCCATGAGGTTTCCCATCTTTAAAATTGCCCACATAAACCGACCCGTCGGGCATAATCATTTTACCATATCCATCGGGTACATCGCCGCGGAGCTGACCCGCGTACTTTGATCCATCGGGGAGAACCTTCATCTTCTCACCGTCCTGGGTCGTTTTACATGACAAGGACAGCAGAAAAAGTAAACAGACCAGAATAATGATAACCGGTGAATTTTTTTTCATTAACATCGACCTCTGTAATTTATGGTTTTTATTGATAATTATCGAAGACACGTATTTGCAGATTCCTTCTTGACCTTACCTCTATTAAAATATTTGTCAAGATATATGCTCCAAATTCTCTAATTATTTTTTAATTGACTGGGGTAACAACTTCATTTACTCTCAGATTATATGCGGCCTGGTATGCAACCGGACTACGCCGGAAGCATTTCCGCCCCCTTCGGCGGTAAATATCACCACCGGTTCGCAGCTGATCCATAACTTTGACATATCCCCAATTACACCGGAGTAAAATCATGATGAATGCCGAGCAGAAAAACGGGCAGAAAATAACAAAACCAAAAAAAAAGATGAAACTCAAAGTAAAAATCACAGGATTGAAAAACAGTTTCATCGCCTATTTTTTTGAAGACAGTATTGGAAGCAGGGCATATAATAAATACCTCTCCAGGCTGATAACCGTCGTAAAGGTTTTCTTCATATCTACTCGCAAATTCCTGGCCGATGAATGTCTCACCAAGGCTTCATCAATAACCTATACTATTATTGTTTCATTGGTGCCCACGCTCACGGTGGTACTCACCTTCTATTCGATTTTCTCAGGGGTGGGCGATAAAAAGGAAGATCTTTTTAAAAATATTTCCCTCTTTATGCTTGAGCACAATATAAAACTTAACATTGACTTCCTTTTCGCAGCCATCTCGGACCTGATCGAGAACGCGGAAGCAATCGGAGGCATCAGCGCCGCCATCATGATTTTTTCTGCAACAGCCATGCTCAGATCTCTGGAGAAAAGCCTTAACGACATCTGGAAAATAAAAAAGCAGCGTCCCCTGGTTCTGAAAGTAGTATATTACTGGGCGGCCCTGACCCTGGGACCGGTAATGCTCATTGCCGGCACGACCGTTGCCGCCCAGGTTTCCGAACTCTTCTCGGCACCCCACTGCCGTTCAGCCTCTTTCGACGACGCCGGCAACATCTGGACGACGGGAACAAAGGCAAGAATACAGTACTCGCCGACACAAAAACTACAGCTGACTACAATCACCGATGACAAAATAGATTTTGACAACCAGAAGGCCTATCAATTCATCGCCGGTGAGAAAGTATTCAAACAGCAGGAACTGGGAATAGACATACTGGAATACAAAAAAATCAGGTTCAACGATATCCAGTTCATTGACAACGAGGGATGGATAGTCGGCAGCCAGGGGATTGTCATGCACACGGCGAATGGGGGAAAGACCTGGAGCCTTCGAAAATGGGGCGTTTTTTCCATTAACGACATACACATGCTGGACATACGCCGCGGCTTCATGGCATCGGATAATGGAATAATACTTGAAACGGAAGACGGCGGTAAAACATGGAAGGTCCTGGAGTGGGAAGGCGTTGTTAATAATTTTTCATCAATCAGCTTTTTCAACAACAGGGGAATAATAACGGGGAGCGGTGGTATCATTCTTTACACGGCCGATGCCGGTAAAAAATGGCAGCTCATGAATATCAAGGAGGCCCGCCGCAAGGACAGGCCCATTAATTTAAACAGCGCGTTTTTCGTCAATGAAAACGTCATATGGCTCATGGGGAACGAGGGGGTGATGCTGAAAAGCACCGATGGCGGTAAAAGCTGGAAAAACCTGAAGTTCAAGGAAATAAATTACCATTACTGCTACTTCTTCAATGAAAAAGAGGGGATGGTCGTGGGGACCAAGGGAACCGTGACAACCACCGTCGACGGCGGTGAAAACTGGGTAGTTAACGAACTGCCCACATACCAGATTAACAAACTGATCCACCGGCAGGGCCTGTTCTGCGCCGTAGGTGACAACGGCATGATAATGCTGTCAAAGGACCGGGGAAAAACCTGGAACGGCACGGAAGGAAAAAGCATCATTGCGTTCCTCATTAATTTCCTGGCCCCCTTTATCATCATCTGGCTCTTGTTCTTCCTGTGCTACCTCACCCTTCCCAACACAAAAATACCGGTTAAGGACGCAATGCTCGGGTCAGCCTTCACCGGAGCAGTCTGGGTAATATTCATCCTGTCCTTCATCGTATATGTCAAGGCATTCGCCCGGGGAACCTTTGCCGTATACGGCGCCCTGGCGTCGATCCCTCTTTTCCTTCTCATGATCTATGCCTCGGCAGTCATCATCCTCTACGGTGCCGAGGTGTCATACACGCTCATGCATCCCGAAACATACCGGGATCTGAAACGGGCCTTAAAGGGAAAAGTCGAGACACATGTCTATTACGGCATCGCCATTCTGCACCATATATATGAAAAATTCGAAAGCGGCAAGGGGGCGGCGAGTTTCAACGAAATACTGAAGGTATGCTCCAACAACACGGAAGAGGTGGATTTATTCCTCGCCATGTTTGTCAGGGACGGCATCATTGTTCAGAAAGACGAAACGGAATATATTCCGGCTAACGCCTCGGAGAATATCCTGCTTGCCAATATCATCGACAATATACACGACATCAGCCTGCATATCCCTGGAGCAAATAGAAAATCGCCACTCAGGGATTACCTGGAAACCATGTTTAAAAATATGAAAGATAGCAGAAGCAAGGTTCTTGGAACCACGACACTGAAAGACGTCATTTCGCACAGCAAGGGTTAGAGAGTATCCCCCCCGGTATGTGACAGCGCTGCCGGGGTTTTCACTTGAATATGTTTTTCTCATCGGGGAAGAGACGTTCCTTTACTTCCCTGCTGTAGTCATTGACGGCATTGGTTATAGTGACGGAAAGATCGGCGTACTTTTTCAGGAATTTAGGATAGAATTCCTGTTCAATGCCGAGCATGTCGTTGACGACCAGGACCTGGCCGTCGCAGTAACGACCGGCACCGATACCGATTGTGGGGATGGAAATACTCTCCGATATCTCTTTTGCCAGTTCCTCGGGAACCATTTCCAGCACCAGGGAAAAAGCCCCTGCCTCTTCCAGTATTTTCGCATCTTCAAGGATCATCTTTCTCTTCTCCTCGTCACGTCCCTGGACCGAGTATCCCCCCAGCTTGTGTACCGACTGCGGCGTGAGCCCCAGGTGTCCCATTACGGGTATGGAGGCCCTCACCAGGGCCTCGACGACGCCACGGAAATCGCTACCCCCCTCAAGCTTGACCGCATTGGCGCCGGTCTTCTTCATGAGATTCCCGGCATTACGCAGAGAATCCTCTATGGAGACATGATAGCTCATGAAAGGAAGGTCCGATACGAGAAACTTGGATGGAGCGCCTCGCCTCACTATTTCGGTATGATAAATCATCTGCTCCATGGTCACGGGAATGGTACTGGTGTATCCGGCGACGACATTGCCAAGGGAGTCACCGACAAGAATAACGTCCAGGTCGGTTTTTTCCATGATCCGGGCGAAAGCGTAATCGTAACAGGTCAGCATGGATATGGGTGTGCCTTCTTTTTTGAATTTTTTAAAATCATTTATGTTTTTCAGTGCCATACCGTACCTCGCTGATTTTTTTCTGTGTCACCGGATCGACAAGCCCGGGATCGAGTTCCAGAAGCTGGTCCATCACAAATACTCTCCTTAACATCTCCCCGTGAGGGATGGTAAGGCTCCCCGTCTTCATTACCAGGGACCCGTAAAGAATAATATCAAGATCGATGATTCGGGGCCCTTTGGGAACGGATTCTTTTCTGCCCATATCCTGCTCAATATTTTTCAATAAGGCAAGCAATTTTTCCGGCTCATAGGCGGTCTCCACCATGACCATCTGGTTAAGAAAAAAGGGCTGATCAGTATAGTCCACGGGTTCCGTTTCCAGGACCCCGCTCACTACCTTGATCCGCATTCCCCGGTCTTCCCTGATTTTCGAAAGGGCCGTGGAGAGATTCCGTTCTCGGTCTCCCAGGTTGGTCCCCAGGCCGATATATACGTCCGTCATTTACAGGCTGTTCCTGAAATCCTCGCCGCTCAGTTCAAGGATATGACACATTTCTTTTATGCGGGAAAGAATCCTTCCCTCGGAGAGCTCCTTGAATGCCTTGAGGGGATTGAGATTGGACGTAAACACGGTGAATTTTTCCGCTTCGTAGCGGGCATCCACCAGGTTGTACAGAGTTTCCTGCTCCCAGGGCGAATCGCGCTGAACGCCGAAATCATCGATGACCAGGATATCGACCTCCTGGACTTCCTTCTCGATCTGGCTCGACTGGCCGTAGGTTTCCGACGCCTCATGAAAGGTGGCTTTAAGCCGGTTGAAAAAATTGCGCGATATTTTCACAAAACGTCCCTCCACGGCGTGCCTGGCAATGATTTCGGTCAGCATAATGGAGGAAAGCAGGGTTTTTCCCGTACCGGGATTCCCCCAGAGAAATAGTCCCTTGCGCACATCGGGAAAGTTCCTGACGATCTCATAGGCGGCATTTTTAGCTTCATTCCCCAGCCTGTTCCGGGAGGCATCAAAATCACCGAGAAACTTCCACTGGAATTTCCTGTCTATGCCGGACCGATTGTATATTTTTTTGATCTTTTCTATGCGCATCCTGGCCTCGCGGCAGGAACAGTCCTGTATCTTTCCATTATCAATATAATAATAGGGCTCCTGCCCGCCGCAGCGGCATCCCGGTATGACACAACGGGGACAGGGCAGCAGGGGCTCCTCGCCCAGTTCCAGGTAATGGGCATGATGAACAATGCCATTGAATTCACAATAGGAGCATTTTTTAATTTCACCTTTTCCGGTTGCCTGATCAGTATTCATAATTGTATCCATATCCGCAGGATTTGCAGTAATTTCATATGAATAAACCTGATAAAATTGATGTCAACAAAATAAAAAGGTATTATTATACTTATTAGACAGGGAGACTTGCTTCTCTCATGAAAACGCTAAAAATTCACCCCGTGAAACCGGGCAAAAGAGAAAATGAATCAATTTTACAAGCCCCTCTGCCGATAAAATATAGTGAACAATACCACGTTTTAAATAAAGGGGATACTAATGAAATCAAAAATTAAAAATACAACAGCACTCTTTATTGGCCTTTTTCTCATGCTTTGTACGGTGACGGCCCTGGTGGCGCAGCAGGCTCCGGCAGGAGACAAAACAGACCCGGCAAAGGAAGGGAAAATTCAGCCCGATGATACGGGATGGAGAATACGCGATTTTCAACCCTATGTCAAGGCCATCGAGGAGCTGGAAAAGCTCAATAAGGAATATTCGGAAAACCTTTTAAAACTTTCCATTGATGAATATTCAACGGGACTGGACATCCTGGAAGATATGGAAAATGACCTGGTTAAAATCGTCGAGCAAAATAAGGGCAAAAAGAACCTGAATGAACGATGGTACTGGCAGGAAATCGACAGAAAAAACCAGGAACAGCGCCAGATTGCCATGAAAAAATATGAAGCGAAAATGAAGTCCGTTACCTATTTCACCAAATCGATTAATTTCCTGGATCAGGTTCAGAATGTGGAAGTAAAGAAGGACCCGAAATTCATCAATTTCCAGGCGCGCCTTTTCCAGGCCTATGTATCCAGCCAGTACGACCTGGCGAACATGAAGCCCTGCATTCCCATCCTGGAAAGATACCTTGCTCTATCGGAAAAAAACAAAAAGGACATATGGGCCTATAAATACCTGGCCAGCTGTTATGGGTACATGGAGGCTGTTCTGGCCAAGTACAAGCACGCAACAGAAGACCAGATCATGGAATACCGCAACAAGAAAAACAAGAGTATGCTCCAGGCCGTTGAGTTGAAATACGGCGTTGATTCGCCTCATTACAAACATATGCAGGAAGTCGTGCAATCCAACGAGAAAAAAAGTGAGAGAATCAACGACTTTAACTGATCCGCATATAATTTTTAATTTAAGCAAAAAAGCGGCGCTCAAGGGCCGCTTTTTTATTTCCTCTCAATAATACTCCAGACTTTTATTCCTTCATGACGCTCTGGCGGAATTGAAACTCCTGTCCGTCGAATTCCAGGGAAAGCCGTATGATCCTGTTTTCCGGAACAAATATCCTTACCGCCCCGGGCTGATATACATTGTTGGCGCGGTAATATTGTTTTTTCCATTTATCGAGCTCCCACCGCTCCACCTGGATAACATGGTATTCACCGGCTTCACACATGATTTTGAAGGATTTCACCACATGCTTCAATCCCGTCTCCGTCCTTCCCTCTTCACTGCCGTCGATAAAAATTTTATAAAAAACCATGGTTTCGGCATCAAGGGGCTTATCTGCGGGATTCACATCCAGGGCATCAAAGACAAGATTGTATTCATCGGGCACCTTCAGGCCCGATTCCCGGGAAAACTGATAGAGATTTTTCAGAAGGCGGATATCGACCAGTTCATTGCCGTCATCACCGCTTATCACGGCCATGCGCTCCCTGTAAACAGTACTTATGCGGAGCGCTCCCCTCATCATGAGGGGCACGGTCCCGCCATTAAAATTAAGACGGAGTGAATCACCGGCGTCCTCGATGAGAAGCAGTTTCCCCTGAACGGAACAGGCATCGACAATATTTTCTTTTTGTTCAACCCTGCCTTCATTAAGGCTGAACCGCATGAGAACTGACACGGAACTTTCTTCAGTCCCGTAAAGCACATAGGCGGCGTCATCCATAATAAATAATTTTTTTATTAAACATTCGTGTGGATCCAGGGGAAGCAATTTTTCATACACGGGAACGGTATCACCGCGATTTATGCAGCCTACATACCATGCGGAACTTTCCTCCGTCGGCAACGTCACGGTTTCAGTTTCCGCATTTTTATCAATTTTTTCTTTGCAGGCGGGCATACCAGCCTTGATATAATACACACGATACGGCGTCTCAAATATCTGCGCTACACGTCCTTTCACATCGATAATGGCGGCCCTGGCCGGATACAATCCCAGCAGAGATCCGTCACTTAACTGATAGGAGCTGATTTGCTCATCGGGGGAAGGAGGCATCGCCTCGTCTCCGGCCAGTACACGGCAAGGAATTGAAAGGAAGAAAATGACAATAAGAATTTCAACCCCGTACCGCCGCATAAGATCAAACTTTTTCAAGACGATGATAGAATTCCGATTTGTAGATTTTTATACCCAGCCTGTCCTGCTGGTCTACGATTTCCTTTAATATCTCCGGTGTTGTGAGCGGGTTGATTGTTATGGCCCGCAGTATGACGACATTTTGAGACAGATAGTAAGGTGAATCCAGCATTGTCCGCGAGACAAAACTCTCGTCTTCCTCGCGCAGTTCCTTGTGAAGCTCAATATTGAGATCGTTGAGAATATTATTTATCTTTCTGACAAGTTCTATCTCATGTCCGGCTTCCCCGTCAGGTTTCCCATTTATCTTCAGCATGAGAGATTCAAGCCTCTCACGGATCTTTTTCGGCACGAACCGGTAATTGTAAATAAACAGCTCGGGCTGGTTCATGGGCTCAAAATTGCAGTGCCGCTCCACCAGCCCCCTCAACGCCGAGGTCAGTTCAAAGGCGTGCTCAAAAAGGACTTTGAAGCCGTCCTTCCCGAAAATCTTAATCGTCGTCCAGGGCTTCAAGGCAGAAAAGGGACGGGAGCCCTCAATATTGAATCGTCCCAGGTCCACCGAATCGGGCCTGATGATATAGTTAGCAGTATGTTTCAGATTGTTCAGATCATCCTTCTTGCGAAACACCACGATACCCATAGCTACCGGTGAATAGAGAAGTTTGTGGGCGTCAACGGCGACTGAGTCGGCTCTTTCAATACCGTGAAAGAGATATCGGAATTCATCGACCATGAGAAGCGAACCGCCCCAGGCAGCATCAACATGAAAGTGGGTCTTATATTTCGTAGCTATCTTTCTTATTTCCTTGAGATTGTCAATGTTGCCCGTCTCCGTTGTCCCGGCAATTCCCACGATGCTGATTATTATAATTTTCTCCCTGCTATTCTCATTGTGTTTACGAATATCCTCACACACCTTTTCCAGGCTGTTGATGTCCATCTTGTTCCGTGAATCCACGGGAATTTTGATCACATTGTCGTCGCCGAGTCCAATGGTCCGTGCCACCTTATCAATGGAGTAATGTCCCCGCTTGGAAACAATAATCACGGCCTTGCTCACGCCATAATAGCGGTACGCTTCAGCTATGCCCGCCCTCCTGATACCGGGAAATCTCTCGTCGGCCGGAAAGGCCTTGTTGCGTGCCACAAGCAAAGCCGTCATGTTGGCCAGGGTTCCATCCAGTGTTATCGTCCCCAGGGCCACATCGCGATTCTGTATATGGGACTTGTAGTATTTGGGGTCCTTGTTATAGACAAGCCGATGCATCCACGCAATGAACTCGCGCTCCACGAAGGTGGATGCCTTTGCCGATTCCACCTTCACCTGGTTCTGGTTGAGAGCAGCAATTATCATTTCGAGAAGAATCATGAAATAGGGAATGGCACTGGTCATGTGGCCCACATAGTAGGGATTTCCCACTTTTACCGAATGGGCTATCATTTTATTTTTTATTTCAAAAAGGACGTCCTTTAGCAGATGAGGTTCCTGAGGGATGCTGATATCTGAAAAAAGTTTTGCCAGATCCGGGAGGGAAATGGCACTATGTATGCCGCCCTTTTCCTTGAAAAAGGAATGAATAAGATCCAGGAGTTCTGTTCCAAACTCAATAAATTTATCGGGTGAATCGGGCATTATAAAGAGCTTTCTGAGATGCTCCATATCAGCCCTGATTACAGGCCTTCTATCCTGCTTTTCAACGAGCTTCATCGCTTCTCCCGAATTTCTAGAACTCATGCCATGGATCCTGACTCTAAAATAGAAAATATTTCAGAAATAGCCTATCATTCATAATAACGAATAAAGTCGCATCCAGCAAGCTTTCTTTTTCAGATGATGAAACATTTGAAGAGAAGACGCCTGATTCATTATAATGAGTAATTCTATAACCTAACAAATGATTGTTAACCACTTAAAAACTATTCTTTCATTTTTCAAGTGATTTTTAACTCCAAACTAATGAATAATTCCGTCCGTCCGTATTCTAAAACTATTGCCTGAAATCTTTGCGATTTTTCTGGAATCTCGCAGGTGTTTTTTTCTTTAGCAAAACTCAATTTATAACGAAAATAAATACAGAGGGAGGAATACGCAGGAGGCTTACTTTCTCCCTTGTTTGTAAAAAAAACGCTAACAACAGGGATGTTAAACACTATGAATATGAAAATCCACAACACTAAAGAATGGCTGTTTCCCGAATCTATCAAATTTGAATCCGTAGCCGATTACATGCAGCATTTTGAACAGGTTGATACATCGGCACATATAACCTTTGATCTCAGCGACACTACAACAATCCATTCATCCTTCATCGGATTCCTGATTCACGTCAAACATATGACACAGCAGAACGGTGGAAAACTATCACTCGTGCTCTCATTTACTGCCGAGAGAATACTTATTATGCTGAATATTCTGGACTACTTTGCTCCGGAAATATCGACGCTGATCAACAGGAAAACCGCCTGATCATTTTAACGCAGGTGTGAAAAAACATTGACAAAAATTACAGCATTTCACAGAATACCTTAATACTTAATTGCTAAAACTTTTCACCTATAGAAGGTATTCCCAATGATGTTTTCAGATTGCCAGATCGATATAGCAACCGAGATATTGAAATCAATTGCGCACCCCATACGCCTGAAAATACTCTGCTTCCTGTTGGACGGCGAAAAAAATGTGGGCGAAATAGAACAGCAATTCGGATCAACCATCTCGAATATCTCCCAACACCTCACGGTGCTGCGCAAGGCAAACATAATCTTCCGCAGAAAAGAAGCAAATTTCATGTTTTACTCCCTGAAAGACACGAACATCTCCACTCTGATGGAAACCATAAAAGCAAATTTCTGTGAATGAATTCTTCATTATCCTTACGTCTCTTCTGCTTAACGTGCCTGATTGTTATTTTCATCGTCAGCCCCCTGACCGCTCGTGACCGCCTGGTTTACATCCGCGGCCTTTCAATCTACAATGAAAAAACACTGCTCCGATCCCTGGGGCTTAGTAAAAGAATCCCCGACTCCTATACCCCTTCCAGATTAATAAGGGAAATTAACTCATTCTACCGCGAGAAGGGATATATTCTGGTGAGGACTTACATCGTCGCCAAGAATGACACCTCACTCGAACTGTTTGTCGACGAGGGCCGACTGGGTAGAATAGTCTTTTACGATCTCAACACATACGATATGCTCAGGGTAAAATATGACTTTACCCTCAAAAATAAAATCTACAACAAACCGGAAGTTGATCATAATGTCAGCAGACTGAAGGAAAAATTCGATTTCTCCGACGTAAATATAAGAATCGTACCTGCTGAAAATTACGATAACTCCCTCTTCCAGATAGACCGGGACCTGAACATTCCCATATTGGGCAGAAACCAGATTGAATTTTTTGATAAAATCGGATACCGGTATAACATGGAGGTCTATGTAACAAAAAAAAAGGGACAGGGTTTTTCAACGGGGAAGAAAGACGGATTTGCCATAAAAGTGAAATCGGACGGTACACGCGGTTTAATGCCCATTTTCCGCTTTTACCAGCATGATGTGTTACAGCAGAAGGATTTTATCAACGCAGGTACATCCATGGGCCTCATGTATGGATGGGATTACAAATTCGACAGGCCTCCCCACATCACGTATCTGGCAGCCGACGCCGATTATCATTTCCCGCCCATGCTGATGAACTACTTCACTCCTCTTGCACGGGTGAATTACCTTACCTCCAATAACTCGAGGAAGGACCTGGGGATAGAGGAATTCCGGTACAGTAAAATAAAGGGATTGATCATACCCGGTCTCACCCTTCTGGAAAAACTGAAATTATACCTTGGAGCCGGCATTGAACTATCACACCTGTACAACAGTGTCAGCGATCCGTCGGCCACAGCACCCGTGATTTTCAACGATGAGAGATCAATGTATTACCTCATGGAATCGGAACTGAAGCTGGAACTGCTTCCGGACCGCATCGGAAGTCCCCTTAACAGAAGCTTCTCCATTTTATACGACCTGTACGGCGACCACCGGACATTCCACAAACTGCAGGTTGCCGCCCTGTTTGATTTCGCCTTTGAAAGAAATGATATTCTTGCCCTGGCATCGGAATATACGGGACTCTGGGGCAAGGTCCCTTACAGTTATGAACAGCCGGTCACGGATTCCGCATTCAAAGGATTTCAGAGACTTGATATTTATACCAATTCTGTCTGGTCCCTTTCGTCGGAATACCGTTTTTCCATTTACCGGGATTTCGTTTATCTGGGGATTTTTATCGATACCGTACTCTTCCAGGGAAGTGGATACGACTACAGCGGACTACAGTCCGGGCTGGCCGGCGGTATCTCCGGACGTTTTATTGTTCTGGACCAGTTCGAATGGACCGTCTACTACAGCCGGGACTGGCTTATAAAAGAAATGAAGAGTCAAAATAATTTTTATTTCAGATTCGTGAAAAAATGGTGACCCCTACCCTATTTCCAGAATTCCCTTTGTACTGAAATAACGCTCATTATTCCTCAGGTAGCAGAAGGCAACCAGATAGTTCGTATTTCCGAAACGGACAAATTCCCGTGGAAGAATATCGCGCTCCGTGACTTTTCCCTCGGAATCGCAATACCGTATATGAACACGCTTCCCCATGACGAAATTACTGCTGTAATACAAGGAGGCTGACTTTCTCCTGGGCAGCCTGGGCTTTACCAGTTCTCCATGAAACTTCAGTAAATGAGAGAGTCGCCACAAGGCCCGGGGATCAAGGTCCCGCATCACTCTCTTAAATATACCCATGGCCCCTCCTGCGTCGGAGAGGGCCCGATGGTGGCTGAGCGGAATATTGAGATAACCGCAGAGCGTGTCCAGTTTATGATTCAGTATATCGGGATAGGCATACCGGGCCAGCCTCACCGTGTCCAGCGCCAACATGCGGGGAAGCGGACGGTTATTGCTCCTGAATGCGCCGGCCAGGAAGGAAAGGTCAAAATCGGGATTATGGACGACCAGTATCGAGCCGCGCATAAATGTTTCAACATCATGAAGAAGATCGGCAATCACGGGTTGTGAGGCCACCATGCCATCGCTGATACCGTGTATCGCTTCGACCTTTTCAGGGATATCCATTTCTGGATTGACAAGCGTCTCGTATTTATCTTCTTCTCCGCCCATGGTAAACCGGATCATCCCGATTTCCACAATACGGTGAAATACCGGATTGGTCCCCGTTGTCTCCAGGTCCAGGGCGCAGAATTCCAGGTCGGATATTTTTTCCCCCTTGAGGGTGTTCATTTAAAATTCACCGATCATCCGTATTTCCGTTTCCAGTGATACGGCGTAGCGGGTCAGTACGGTTTCCTGTATCGATTCTATGAGCGTCTTGATATCCTTCGATGAGGCATTACCCCGGTTTATGACAAAGTTCGTATGTTTCTCCGAAACCATGGCACCGCCTATGCTTTTACCTTTCAGGCCTGCGCCGTCGACAAGCTGCCAGGAGCTGTGGCCCGCGGGATTCTTGAACACCGATCCGGCCGAGGGAAATTCGAGGGGATGCTTGCCCCGCCTGTCCTCCAGTATATCGGCAATTCTCTGCTTCAGAAGATGCGGATCATCACTGATGGGCAATCTAAAACTTCCACCCAGGATCAAGGTTCCCTTTTCTATTCTGAAAGTGCGGTAATCGGACATACCCCGGTTCACCTCCATGGCATGAAACTGTCCTGCTGCATCGACATATTCAACATGCACCAGTACATCGATAAAGGAACCCAGATTTGTCCCGGCGTTCATGACGATCCCCCCACCAATGCACCCGGGGATGCCGGTCATGAATTCCACACCGCCCAGGCCCTTCTCCAGGACGAAATCGATAAAGCGTTCCTTCAGGACCGGTGCATCGGCATAGACCAGGCCGTCGTCGCCAATCCCGATACGCCCCGGGCCGCTGAACTTTTCGCACAGCACAATGACCAGTCCCCGCACACCCCGATCGCCGACAAGCAGGTTGGATCCGCCGCCAATGACAGTCACAGGAATGGATTCACCGGCAGCGGCCCTGATCACTTCGCCGGCCAGTTTTGCATGACGGGGAATAACCAGTATATCGGCCGGACCTCCCGTTTTGAACGTGGTATATGAACTCATGGGCTCATTGATCCGGACAGTACCCAGTTCGCCCAGATGATCAAGCAGGTTCTTTTTTATAGTTATATTATCGTTCATGAGGATATTTCGCCTGCCGTACGCCGGTAAAAATAGTATAAAAGTCATTTCCGGCGGCCGTCACATTACTTTCAAGGTCATCCAACATTTTTGACACGGCTACTTTTCTGTCAATCATTATCAACGGAACCTCTATAAATCATACTATGGATGTTCCCTTGTGGCGCAACATTGGAAAAATCAGTTTCCCCCCATCTTGTTGATAATGAAAAACCTGATTTTTAGAGATACTATCAAATAAGCAGGTTTTATTGTTGAAATTTGGATTATACATGCCGAAATATTGATATAGAAGAGTTATATTCACAAATAACCGCCGTTTACAGCCATGAAAAAGACGACAAAAAAGACAATAATTCCCGATCTGACGGAATTTATCGACGAAGAGGGGAAAAAGTGGGTCCAGACATCTACCGATGACCTTTTTTCAATGAAGGAATTCAATGAGATACTTGAATCCATTGAAAAAGATAAGGATAAGGGCGAGATAGTCCTGGCGCGAATCAATTTCCAGAAAGTCAATAAAGAATACTATGAAACGGCCCTGGCCCTGAAAAGCAAACTGGATAAGCAGACGCAGGTTCTGCGCAAGGTGATCACGGAATCCACCAGGATAATCGACAGAAAGAATAAAAAGCTCAACGAGCTCATCGAGTATATTAAAAAGCTCCATTATTTTATAGCCAACCTCCAGGGCGGTGTACAAGACCTGGACAAGGTCAGCATCTTCACCAAGCCCGTCGAAGAGAAAAAGACCCCGGAACCGGAAATCCATACCTCAATCTACGAGGATGTTGAGGAGATCATCATCCCTCTGAAAGAGGACATCAACGGCAAGGTTTCATAAAAAACATTTGACAACCATATCCCCGTCCAAAGATTTAAGAGTGTCTGACAGTTTACCGCTTAAAAATAATGCTGAATGAGATGTCACCAGGAGGTTGTCGTGGCACTGAGAATACACAACACTTTGACGGGTATGACCGATGAACTGGTTCCCGGCGGCGTAAAAAAGGAGCGCATTGAGGATTATCCTCACGTCACTATATACTCTTGTGGTCCCACGGTGTACAGCTACGCCCATATCGGCAACTTCCGGACTTTTCTCTTCAATGACTTTCTCCGACGCTACCTCAAGTTCCGGGGATTCATGGTCGATCACGCCATGAATATAACCGATGTGGACGATAAAACCATCGCGGGGGCTGAGAACGAGGGTATCTCTCTGAAGGAGTACACGGAACGTTACACCGACATATTCTTCGAGGATCTGAAAACGCTGAACATTGAGATCGTTGAGTTCATCCCCCGTGCCACGGAATCCATTGATGCCATGGTGGACATAATTAAAAAACTCGACGAGAAGGGTCTGATCTACGAAAAGGACGGGTCCATATATTTCAGCATCTCCCGGTGGGATGGTTACGGTCGCTTAAGCCGCCTCGACTCCCGCGAGATCAAATCGGGACTGCGGTACGATACGGACGAATACGAAAAAGATGATGTACGGGATTTCGCCCTGTGGAAATCGGCAAAAGAAGGAGAAGTATGCTGGGATACACCTTACGGCAAGGGACGCCCCGGCTGGCATATCGAATGCAGTGCCATGATCAGGAACATCTTCGGAACCACCATTGATATTCATACCGGCGGTGTCGACCTTATATTTCCTCACCATGAAAATGAAATAGCTCAGAGCGAAGCGGCCTACGGCGAACTTTTCGTAAGACACTGGATCCATGCCGAACACCTCCTGGTTGACGGAACCAAGATGTCCAAATCAAAAGGCAATTTTTACACGCTCCGCGACCTCCTGGCAAAGGGTTTCTCCCCCCGCTCTATTCGGTATCTTCTGCTCTCGGCCCATTACAGAAAGCAGCTGAACTTCACCTTCGAGGGGATCGGCCAGGCCGACCAGGCCCTGGCCCGCATCGATAATTTTATCGTCCGTCTGAAGGACGTCAAAGGCGAC
This sequence comes from Spirochaetae bacterium HGW-Spirochaetae-1, assembly GCA_002839375.1. Taxonomy (NCBI): domain Bacteria; kingdom Pseudomonadati; phylum Spirochaetota; species Spirochaetae bacterium HGW-Spirochaetae-1. The sequence goes on from PGXY01000007.1 coordinate 443,073, forward strand.
GGGCCCCGATGCGCCGAACTGCCGGGTCTCATGGAAAAATTCATAGCCGATTTTATCGAAGGCGTCGATGATGACCTGAATATTTCCCGGGGACTGGGGGTCCTGTTCGAGTTTCTCCACGAGATGAACAGCCTTATCAACGAAGACAGGCTATCCCGCGACGACGCCGGAGCGCTTCTTGAGACACTGGCAAAAATAGACTCGGTACTCGGTGTCATCTTCTTCCCGGCTGCAGACGATGCCGTGGATGCGGAACGCATAGAGTCCCTCATCGCAGAACGAATTGCCGCTAAAAAGGCGAAAAATTTCCAGCGTGCCGATGAGATACGGACGATCCTCCTCGAAGAAGACATTATTCTGGAAGATACGAAAGACGGAACGCGGTGGAAAAGAAAGAACTGATCCTGGGCAGAAACCCCGTCATGGAATACCTGCGCACCCTGGCACCGGGAGCGGGCGGCCTTCTGCGCGTCTCGGACCACGCCCATGGCCGCATCATCGACGAAATAATGGGCGTAGCGAAAAAAAAGAATGTACCGGTCCGCCGTGAAAACAGGGAGTTTTTCTCATCCCTGGGTCCCTCGTCGGCTCATCAGGGCGTGGCACTGGAAGTCAGCCGGCAGGCAAAAAAACATGACGAATTGTCCCTTCTCGAGGATGCCATGGCGGCAAAGGGGGTCCTCGTGGCCCTGGACCAGATAACTGATCCCCATAACGCCGGAGCGATAATCCGCAGCGCCGAGGCCCTGGGGTGTCACGGTATTATTATGCCCGCGGCCCATACAACCGAAATAACCCCTGTCGTTATCAAGGCATCGGCGGGGGCCACGGCGTATATCCCCGTTATCACGGTAAGCAACCTGGCATCGTTCCTTGAGAAAGCGAAAAAAACGGGGTTCTGGATAATCGGTTCCACGGATCACGGCGACCGGGACCTGGACTCGCTGAAGAACACGCGGCCGGCTATTGTAGTCATCGGCAGCGAGGGTAGCGGTATGAGACGGCTCACCGAAGAAAAATGCGACTACACGGTGCGGATTCCCCTGAGGGGACGGGTATCATCGCTGAACGCCTCCGTGGCCGCCGGTATCATCCTGTATGAAATATTGAAAGAAACGCCGGAAAAAAACAATCACTGATCGCCGGAAGACTCATTGATGCGGGAATAATCAACATCCTCATCGAAACGCATCTCCGTGACCATCTGCAGTGTATTCCTGCCGTTATAGAGATGCTGCATATGCACCTCGGTGCACACCCTTGTATTGCCGACAACCCTGAACTCTTTACAGAGCATCTGCTTGAAGGGCGTGCTTTCATTCTTCTGGTAATAATCAATGCGGACCACGCTGTACTCTTTCATATCGACCCACATGACAAGCCGGGTATAGGCCGACCCGTCATACACGGGACGGAGACTCAGCACAAGACAGGGCACACCGCCCTCCTCCTCCATGCGAAGCGTCATTCCCGCATAATGGTCCCCCCATGAAAAAGAAGCCAGGTCTTCGTAGGTGAAATCCGATTCCATCACGTAAGCACTGCGGTTCACCGGCTGTATATCGCGTGTATCTTTTTTAAACGGAGAGGTGACGCTTATGGCATTCCCCTTCTTTTCAATATTGACGATAATTCCCTTGACCCAGGCAGGGGACAGGTAGTGATATATGCGTCGCTCGCCTTTATCAATGCAATACAGGTCTACATTGACGATTTTCTTTCTTCCCGACGGCTCTGTTATGATCTGCTTCAGGTTCTGGTAAATATTCCGTTTCTTTGATCCGTCGTCAATTTTATTCAGTACACTTTCGGCCGGTTCGAGATCCGCGGCAGTAATAGTTCCCGGCTCCAGAAAAACAAGAGAAAGACCCATGATATAGCAGCATAAACCTGTTTTCAGCATCGTTTCAATCATCCTTTTGTCCGTATGGGAGATTAATGCTATCAATACGGGCTCCCATAACGATTCACGTGAACTGATATAACAGTGACACCAAAAGCGCAAGCATAATTGCAATCTTTTATTGAGATTTTCAGCGTGTTCATTTTATTTAGTTGCCAAAACTACGGTAATTTTTGTAACGTTGAATCGGTTTTTCAGTATTTTGTATCATGCGGCACATGAACCAATGAAAAGTAAATGCGGGATATTACCGTCATAGTACATATCCTGAAGACCATAACAACACTCAGCAGGATTATCACTAATGGATCTCAGACACATACGCAATTTCTCAATCATTGCCCACATCGATCATGGCAAATCCACCCTGGCCGACCGCATCATTGAAAAATGTCACCTCGTAGACCCACGGGAACACAAGGACCAGATGCTGGATACCATGGACATCGAACGCGAACGGGGCATCACCATCAAGTCCAACGCCATCACGCTTAATTATACGGCCCGTAATGGGGAAATTTACGTTTTCAACCTCATCGACACGCCGGGCCACGTGGATTTCACCTATGAGGTATCGCGGGCCCTCCATTCCTGTGACGGCGTACTTCTCATCGTAGACGCCACCCAGGGAGTTGAGGCCCAGACGATCGCGAACCTCTACCTTGCCATGGAAAACGATCTTGAAATATTACCGGTCATCAACAAGATCGATATGCCCGCAGCCGACATCGAACGGACAAAGGAAAGCATAGAAAAAAGCCTGGGACTAAATGCCGAAACGGCCGTGCTCGTATCGGCCAAGACCGGCCAGGGTATTGATGAACTCCTGGAAAGGATCACCGAGGTAATACCGCAGCCCAAGGGCGATCCGGAAAAACCCCTCAGGGCCCTCATCTTCGATTCTTTTTACGATAAATACCTGGGCGTCATCACCAAGGTGCGGATTTTTGACGGCCGTGTCAGAAGGGGCGATACGATCCAGCTCTGCTCCACGGGAAAACAGTTCGACGTCACCGATGTGGGCGTTTTCCGCCTGAACCTGGAAAAACGAAACCTGCTGGAACCGGGTGATGTGGGATACATCGTGGCCAGCATCAAGACCGTGGTGGATACAAAGATCGGCGACACCATTACCCTGGCCACCAATCCCTGCCAGAACCCGCTCCCGGGCTTCAAAGAGGTAAAACCCATGGTCTTTGCCGGACTGTACCCCATGTTCAGCGACGAATACGAGGACCTGCGTGAAGCCCTTCAGAAGCTGCAGCTCAACGACGCTTCGCTGCTTTTCGAGGCAGATAATTCCTATGCCCTGGGATTCGGCTTCCGCTGCGGGTTCCTGGGACTCCTCCACATGGAGATAGTTCAGGAACGGCTGGAGCGTGAATTCGACCTGGCCCTGGTTACCACGGCCCCCAGCGTCGAGTTTCACATAAACCTGATTAACGGCCAGAAACTGATTATCGATAACCCGGTGAAGATGCCTGACCCGGGAATGATCGAATCGATCGAGGAGCCCTTCGTTAACGCGGCAATCGTGACACCAAAAGAATATATCGGCAACATTATGGCCCTGGCAACGGACATGCGCGGCATCCATAAGCACATGGAATACATGGACACCATGCGCGTCCAGCTCACCTATGAACTTCCCCTGTCGGAGATAGTGTTTAATTTTTATGATAAGTTAAAATCCATATCGCGGGGATATGCCTCCTTCGATTATGAGATCAGCGACTTCCGCGTGGCCGACATGGTGCGCGTGGATATCCTGGTGAACGCTGAACCCGTGGACGCTCTCTCTTTCGTGGTTCACCGCGACAAGTCCCGGATCCGCGGCAAGGACATCATCGCGAAACTGAAGGACATCATTCCGCGGCACCAGTTCAAAATACCCCTGCAGGCGGCAATCGGCGCCTCGATCATAGCCCGGGAGAACATATCGGCCGTGCGAAAAGACGTTACGGCCAAGTGCTACGGCGGGGATATCTCCCGAAAACGAAAGCTCCTTGAAAAACAGAAGGAAGGCAAGAAGCGCATGAAGCAGGTGGGTAACGTCGAATTGCCCCAGGAAGCCTTTATGTCCATACTGAAGATTGATTAACAATCGCGACAATTGCCGCAGCGTCACCGTCGGGACCACGCACGCAAATGACCGGCAGCATCTCCCTTGATTAAACAAATCGGCGGTTTCCCGTTTATCGGGAAACCGCCGGATCAATACGCAGCCCGATGATGTTTTCAGCGATACAACCCTCAAGTCACTCCGTATAGTACTGCACCACAATAAATTTATCGTTCCCAAGGGCGGCCCGGTAGGAGAACAGGCCCCAGGAGAATATCCTGCCCGCATCAAAGGAATCAGCCGGAATATTCTCCACAAACCCACCGTAAATCGTCGTACTGGTAGTGGTGATGGAATAGCTCTCACCGTAATGAAACCCGGCGCTGACTCCGGCGACAAATCCCCCGACGCCGGCCTCGGCCTCGATATTCACCCCGATGTCAAAGGCAAAAGTTGAGCAGCCCGTGTTGGCTACGCTTACCTCAATGGAGGTACCGCCCGAACCCTGGCCCACATCCATCATGTTTACAGACTTGACCCCCTGATTGCTCCCCGCTGCGATGAGCTGGCTTGCCTGATATGACGACGGATATGAAAGGGGATGGCCGACGGTATGGGAAAGCACCGTGCCGCCGATGTCGGGAGTACTGCCGTTATGTTCGTTATAGTAGCTGCGCTCCACGGGAATGGTAAAGGCTTTCCTTGGCAGGTTTGCCGTGATCATCGTCCCCACCATGGCCGGGTCAGGGCTGTTGATGACCCGGTAATAGAAAACATCGTAGGGGACCGTGGCAAAAATAACCTTGTCCTCGTTTTCCGTGGTGTAGGTGCAGGTCTCCTCGATGGAAAGTGATTCGGAAGCGGTCCAGTCAAAAGATGATTCAAAAGAGGCCTTGATACTGACATCCCATGAATTGAAAAGCCCCTCGAATTCATATCCCACGGAAAACCCCACGGAGAATCCAATCGCCCTTTCAGTCCCTTCTTCGATGCCCGTGCCGACTCCGAAGGAAGTCTCACCGTACATATCAATATCACTCCAGTAAGGATTAGAGGCCAGCACCGCAATAGGATGCGGATCGGTAAAGAGCACCTCGGATTCGACGAACTCGATGGCGATACAATCGTTTCCGTCAAAGTTGCCCATCACCACTGTGGGACACCAGGGATTATCAACACCATGCCCCTCTAAAGAACCCCCGCCCTTACGCACCCATTGGTTGGTGAGATTAAAGCCCATGCAATACATATCACGATCTATAGATATATATGCGATATCGGCCCTTCCATCCCCGTCAATATCTCCAATGGTCATGCCGGCATCATACAAACAGCCTTCACTTACCAAGGATAAAACGTCTGACACGGCCGATTCCCGGACAAAAGAGCCATCGGTCTCGGAAAGATTTTTATACATATACTTGAATCCGATAAACTCTTTTTCTCCATCGCCGTCGAAATCGGCAATGGCGCAATTGGGTGCTATATGTTCAATCGAACCGCTGCTGAAGGATTCATACTGCGGTAAAAAACTGAAGGTGAATCTCCCGGAGCTCTCATCCCATTCCGTATCGAGAATCATCATGTAATAATTATATGAAGCATCGCCTTCTGCCTGCCCTGCAAACAGCACTTCATTGAGGCCGTCAGCGTCCAGATCTCCCACTGCGCAGCTGGCGGATTTGAGCGCAACGGGGATTCCCCCTTCCGTAGCGGCAACAGAGCCACTGTCCAGCTCGTCGAGTGCGGCCCCGGTATAAATATGGTACACGGCCGTTCCCGATAGAAGGTCTGACTCCACATCATTTTCTACCACGACAAACTCGTCGGCTCCGTTATTGTCAACGTCGCCCGCGCTTGTTTTCAGCAATTTATAGGCCGTCGATTTATCATAGGTAACGGATTTAATACAATCGTAACTCCCGGCACTGTCGCCAATGAGAAAAAGGGACTTGTTAAACGAGATAAGCGTTTCAGCAAGGCCGTTGCCGTCGGCATCGCCGCAGACCGCATTAAAATTATTGATCCACCCGAAATACTCAGAAAAATACATGTAATACTCGGTGTCATAATCATATCCCGTCATATCCGTCAAATCCGCGCCCGTATATGAATCAACGGTATTTTCAGCTATTACGGTATACTGCCCATCTTCATACTTAATCACCCGAAACGCCAGGTCCACAACATAACCAGCCTGTTCACTGGTTTTCATATAGGCTACAAAAATCTCATCCACACCATCGCCGTCCACATCACCGGCAGCCATGGCCCTTTCGGACAAGAGCCACTCATCGTCCCCGGAAATGATGTAACGGGTAAAGTCCGTGGTGGTCTGGATAGGGTCAGGCCAGTCCAGCACGGCATGGTGAGGAGTGTTTTCATCCCAGATGTCACCGGACCATCCAGGATAACCGGCCACGAATATCTCACTCCTCTTTGCCAGCTGCATCACCGGTTTATTGACGGGATTATAGTTTTCCCGTACCGGTTCCCCCGCCGGTGTTTCCAGTTCACCGATATCGGTATCAACGCCGAGCTCTTCCAGCATATCATTGTGCGTATACTTTGCATCGCCGCAACCAATCACCGGCATCAGACCCGCCGCCATCAACAAAAAGAAAATACAAGAAATAATTCCGTTTTTCAACCCATCCTCCAAGGTACGCAGAAATCAAAGGTTTATGTATTTATTATAACATAGAATAATTTGCACAACGAGACAATAGGTTGGGAGCAAACGGTGCTTGTCGGGGAACAAACGGTGCGTTAAAGTGAGATTTTTTTTCTCAGCGACTCAAGGAACGCGGCTCCTATGGGGAGCTCCGTGTCATCGTCATCGCGAAGGCGAACCCGGTAGCGGCCCGACAGCACATGGGATATGCTGTAAATGTAATTGATGTTGATGATGTAGCTTTTATGTATCCTGACAAATATATCGGGCGGCAGACGGTCGGCAATCTCTTTCATCAGAAGAAGCGCTTCAATATCGCCTTCACGGGTATGCACGATAATGTTTTTTGATGATGAGGTGATATAGATGATATCTCTGAAGGTCAGCGAATAGGCCCTGTTCCTGCCGCGGATGGTGATACCCGTGGCCGCCGATTTACAGATGTTCCTTAACTTCAGCATCGTGCTTACCCGTGCCATAAGCTCGTTTAAACGGAAAGGCTTCACAACGTAATCATTAGCTCCGGCTTCAAAGGCGTCGTCTATGTCGGATATCATATTTTTTGCCGTGAGCATGATCACGGGAAGCTCCTCGGGCGGCCGTTTAAGGCGTATCCTTCTGCATACATCACAACCCGACACGACTGGCATCATTATATCGAGAAGTACAAGATCAATGGAGTCATCACGGTCTAAAATATCGAGGGCGCTGATCCCGTCGGCAGCTGTTTTTACAATGCATCGTTTTGACTCAAAATAATTCCGGAGAATCCTGATATTTACCGGATCATCATCGACGACAAGGAATACCGGATTACCGCTGAAGGATCCCTCGCTGATTTCGGAGAAAGACCCGGGCCGATTCGGGATGGTATCCTCTGAGAGTCCGTCACTCATGCTCTCAATAAAATTTTCATCGGAAGTATCTGCCAAAGGTTCCTTTGCTATCGGAAGGGTGAAGAAAAATACGGAACCCCCGTTCTTTCCCGATGCTACACCGATCGTGCCATTGTGCAGTTCTATGATCTGCTTTACTATGGCAAGCCCCAGGCCCGTCCCGGGATACGGGCGCGTATTGTTTCCGTCAACCTGGCCATACGCTTCAAATATCTCCTCTTTACATTCGTCGGGAACGCCGATTCCTGTGTCCGCTACACTGACCTCAACTGCCGTGGCAATTCCCGCATCACGGTCTTCATCGGCCTGAAAAACCAAACGGGCTGACAGTTCGATTGTCCCTTTATTGGTGAATTTAACCGCGTTGCCGATAAGATTATACAACACCTGCCGTATCCGGTCTTCATCGGCACATACACAGGATATATCCGGTTTAATATTGTTAATAATTTCCAGGGGTTTCCCGCCGACCAATGGCAGTGAAAGATTCACGACCATTTCGCTCAGCGAATAAATATCCACGGGTCGCAGGTTCAGGTTCAGCCCCTTGTCCTGTATCTTCGCCATATCCAGCAGGTCATTGACCATATTTGCAAGACGGTGACCGCTTGATGCAATAAGTGAAAGATTTTCACGCACCTTGGGGGTAAGACTGCCAGCGTCGCCTTCTATCATGGATTCCGCAAGGCCTATCATACCGTGGAGGGGTGTTCGAAGCTCGTGGGACGTATTGGCGAGAAATTGGTCTTTAAGCCGGTCCATTTTACTCAGATATATATTTTTTTCTGCAAGGTCCCGGGACAGCTCCCCGATCGTCCACAGGGCCCTGGAAAACCTTCGGGAAATTACCGTGCTTGTTGAAATGCAGAGAACAAGCATTCCATACTGAGTTATATTCGCGGTATCAATTATCCACATCGAGTAGAGCAAATCATTAACACCGCAGACATACAACGCAGTAAAGCCAATCAGGAACAGTATGGCATCATCTCTCCGTTTTACTACGGTTCTGACCGTGACATACACGAAGTATAAAACAAAAAAGAAAACGAGAATAACATAAATCCTGAAAATAAGATCAGCCGTTTTAAATTCAACAAATAAAAGCGGGATGATACATCCCACGGACAACGCCTGGGCTAGACGAACGCCGGTCATCGAGAAATCATCGGGGTACAACGACTTGATGGTCATCACACAGAGCGGAAGGCTCACGATAGCCGTTATAAAATCTAACAGAAAAGGATTTGCATGATACGACAGGCTGCCGGATAAAACCGGGATTTGCAGATTATATATGTTCACAGCCCATACAAGGCAAAAAATTCCGAAATACAGCGGGGCCTCTTCATTTTTCCGGAAAAAGTAAAAAATAATGTTGTAGATTGAAGCGAACAGGAGCATGCCCACAACGAGTATGCCGATCGTATGTTTCCAGAAAGCACGCTGTGACGCAGCATGCCCATCCTCCAGCCGCAGCGGCCTGTCAATGCCGCCCGATTTATTTTCATTATTTAAAACATGTAAAACTATTACATTTTCACCCTCATGGAGAGTGAAGGAAGATATTCTTTTACTGTGAATAAAAATATAATCCTCCCTGGTCTTTGGCGATTTGTCCGCTTCTTCTCTTTTATCCGCCAGGACTCCATTGATCCAGAGAGTATAGGCTGAAAATATACGATGAATACTCAGAAATTTCATCTTTTTATCGGGGCCGCTTATTATTTTCAAACGGTATGTGGCATACCCATTGCCGGGCAGGTCGGCACCATGGACTTTGCAGCTTTCCCACAATCCGGGCACGGAGATAAATCCGCAGTCTTTTCGATCCGCTCTTTTTGTGAAATCAGATGGCTCTATAAGACGGTCCCAGTAAAATTCCCATTCGCCGTCAAGGTTTAAGGGACCGTCCTTTGTAAAGTTCCAGTCCCTGAGATCAAGGACTCCCCTGACGGAAACGGGTTTTTTCTTCAAAGTAGAATCATGACTGCAGGTGATTAATGCCGGAAATATGAGACAGGCAAGAACGGCAAGAATAGAAATAATACTTTTAATCGGCATACATTGTCTCATATCCGAATCAGAATAAAGTTTCGGGATATTGTCAACACATTTCACACCAGGTGTTTTTCCCGCATCGATAAGCCGGCTAAGGTATTACGATATGAGCATTTTCATATTGACAAGTGGAATAATATCATGATAGATGTATAATCAGGCCACCGGGATTCACCATGTTAAATACTCCGGTCACTTACAATGCCCGATAAAATGTACGATAAAACCGGCTCCGAATTGGAAACCACCATCATAAACAAATCCCTTGACTTCGCCCGGGACCGGATGAAAAGCCTTCATGCCAGTCACGGCTGGGACCACGTGCAGCGCGTAATCCGCAACGCGGAACACATAGCAGCCACGGAACTTCAGGCCGATGCTTTCATTGTTAGAACCGCCGCCATACTCCATGATATCGCCCGGGACGAACAGGACCGTGCCGGCGGCACCCTATGTCATGCCGAACTGGGAAGTGCCGAGGCGGAAAAATTCCTGCTCTCTGAAGGACTGGACCCGGATCGCGCCCGCCACATCGCCCGTTGCATTCTCTCCCACCGCTACCGCAAAGAGAGGAAACCTGAATCCATTGAGGCCATGATACTCTATGATGCCGACAAGCTCGATTCCATCGGCGCCATCGGCATCGGCAGGGCTTTCCTCTTCGCCGGAGAAGTGGGCGCGCGTCTCCACAATTCCGAAGTGGACATATCCCGCACGGCATCATACAGCGAGGAGGACACGGCGTACCGGGAATTCATGGTTAAACTCCGTACGGTTAAGGACAAGATGCTCACCGATGAGGGACGCCGCCTTGCACAGGAGCGCCACGACTTCATGATTGATTATTTCAGGAGACTCGACGAAGAAGTTAAGGGAGAGCTCTGATCGCCCACAGTTGCCGCCCAGACGCACTATAATCCTATTTATTTCAACGATCATTACACTTTTTAATTGCCCGGAATAAAATTTACAATCATTCCTTCATGCATTATTCCTGCTACATAAATTAATATTACTGCGCTGCTATTCCGTCAAAAAATAAGTTCAGCAAAATATATTCATTGCCGTTGATAAAAAACAAAGCTGGGAAAATATTGTTGTTGTTTATTAATGAATACTGTACTATTAAAAAAAATTATTGCATATGACATTGAAAATGCACACATAAAAGAGCAATATCTCAAGCAACCTCCTCGATAAAAATGACAACAACAAATATGGGGAACCGAGGGGTTCAAACTTAAAATAAGGGTAATGGAAAATTCATGAAAAATTTTAAATTGCAAACAAAATTGTCCGCCGGTTTCGGCGCAGTCCTTCTGCTTTTAATCACCATAACCGCCGTAACTTTTTACGGCATAAATGCGATGATCTCCAACCAGGAGGAGATCATGATGAGCAACAAGTTACAGGCTCAGCTGAAGCAGCGCGAAATAGAACATATAGAATGGACACTCAATCTGCAACGGCTTTTACTTGAACGGGACACTTCGGGGAAAATAGAGACCGATCCTCATCAATGTGCCTTTGGCAAATGGTATTACGGTGACGAACGGATACATGCTGAAAAACAGTTCCCCCTTCTAAAGGAAACCCTGAAAAACATAGAATCGCACCACAACAGGCTTCATGAAAGCGCAACGGCAATTATAAAAGAACTTGGCGCCGGGACAGGGAAGCATGACTGGGCCGTCCGCCAATATTCCACTGTTACCCGAACAAGTCTTATTGAAGTACGCCGGAATATCTCCGAGATGAACAAGCTCATCACCGGGAAGATTGACTCAATCAATACCACTAGCAGGGACAATTCCCGGAAAAGTCTGGCAGGAATAATCATCCTCTCCTTGATTGCCCTCGCTGCCGGAGTAATCATCACCTTACTGATCACACGAAGTATCACCGGTCCCGTATTCCAACTGGTAGAAGTATCCAAGAGGCTGGCCCAGGGAGATTTTAGCGCATGGGAAGCTACATCAGCGGGTGATGAAATCGGAGAGCTTTCCAGACAATTTTCATCGCTAATCGGAAAACTCAGGGAAATATTGATACAGATCAAAGAAGGGACCTATACGGTTGCCAGCGCGTCAACACAGATCAGCTCTACCGCACAAATGCTTAGTTCGGGAGCGAATGAAGCGGCGTCCAATGTTGAAGAGATCACCTCATCACTGGAGGAAATAGGCGCAGGCATATCACAAAACGCCGGGAACTCTAAAGCTACCGATGAGATCGCCCGGCAAAGCGCTATAAAGGCAGAAGAGGGCGGACACGCCGTGGAGGAAACGGTAAAGGCCATGAACCGGATTTCCGAGAAGATTCGTCTTATCGAAGACATTGCCTACCAGACCAACCTGCTTGCCCTGAACGCCGCCATTGAAGCAGCCAGGGCCGGAGAACATGGCAGGGGATTTGCCGTTGTTGCCGGTGAAGTGAGAAAACTCGCTGAAAAAAGCCAGGTTGCGTCACAGGAAATAAGCGGTCTTGCCGATTCCAGCGTTGACGTTGCCGAACGGGCCGGTCGCCTGATTAACGAGATTATGCCGGATATAAAGAAGACTGCTGAACTGGTTAAAAGTATAACCCTTTCCTCGGAGGAACAGGATTCAGGAGTAATACAGATCAATCTCGGCATGAGTCAGCTGAATGAAGTAACCCAGCATACGGCTTCTTCATCAGAAGAGCTTGCTGCTACGGCCGAAAACCTGAATGCACAGGCCGACCATCTTCAGCAGCTCCTGAGCTTTTTCAGTATAGAGTCGGAAAAAAATAACAAAACCGATCACAGGCTTAAAATAGAAGCAGAACGATTATCACATAAAGACTAATATACTCACCGATGGGGAGCGACGCCTGGCGGTAAAACAGCGCATTGCCAGGCGCCCTGCCTTTCCTTGTCATGAAATCAACCCAGGTCTTTTTTCATTTCCAGAAACTCATCCCTTGTGATTTCTCCACGGGCGAATCTCTCCTTCAGAATCTCCAGAGCATCATTTTTTTTTGAAACGCCTGTTGTGTTATTCCTGAGAGCCCTGAGGCCAAATACACCAAAAATAATAATCAGAGCAATTATGAGTATCCACATGACAGAACCTCCGCCGAACCCAAAAAATCCCGGACTGCCATAAAGGCATCCGCCGTACCCGCGACCGCCATATGCCATAAGTGACACAGGAGCGAGCAGCAGTCCCGTAAGCATTATTGTTTTTTTCATGGTTTTTCTCCTTCGCAGATCAATTTAAATTACCGAGAGACACACCGATCGTTTAAAACGCGGTACCCGTCATATAACGTGTACCGCCGATAGTATCAATAGCTGCCATACGGGCATCCGTTCATCCGTCCGTTGTGAGCATACCCATATCCGCGGGCATTGAATGCATCTCTCTGCTCCGTCGTGAGAACTTTCTCAACAGCCTTTCGGTGCTCAATCCGCAGCTCAGCAAGCTTGTCATAATTTTTGCGGTTCTCAAAATATTTTTCCCGGTACTGTGTACCCAGATCGAAAACCTGTTTGACCTGTGTATCGGTCAGATTGAGTTCCTCTTTCATGGCCTCAAGCCTGCCGAATCCATGATATCCCATATGAATACCGTTACCATAACCGAAGCCATTGCGGCCATCGTGATGACCGCGTCCCCAGCCATGGGCAAAGGCTCCCGGGGCTGCAAGGATCATGGAAAGAAGTATGCTCGTGAGAATTATTTGTTTTTTCATATGTTTTAACTCCTTTTTTGTTATTTTGCCCTGTATGACCCGTATCAGCGAAAACCGGTTCCATTAATTTTAGTTTTTTAGTTTTTTCTATATTTCCTTTCGTTCCCGGCAATATACTTGACTTTTCATCCTGAATGATTTATAAAATTACAAAAAGGAAATTCATTTTACTGCCGAGACGGGTAAATCGAAGGACATGGACCTGCCGGTTACGCTTCAGCTGAAGATACTCTTCACAACTTTAAAATCTATGATCGGCAGAGGGATATGTGATGACGGCAATATCCACCCTGAAAAATATTACCTTTTGCATCTTTTATGATTGATGTTTTTAAGAAAAATAGAGCCATGGATACTATGAGCAGAAAAGAATCATCACTAACATCGGACCAGCTGCTGAAAACAGCCATGGTCCTGAGCATCATAACCATAATTTATAATATCGCCGAAGGCCTTATTTCTACGGCCTTCGGGTATGCCGATGAAACCATGGCCCTCTTCGGGTTTGGCGTGGACAGCTTCGTGGAAGTTATTTCCGGTCTGGGCATTGCCCACATGGTCTGGCGGATGAAAAGAAATCCCGTAGAGCAGCGGGACCGGTTCGAAAAGACAGCACTCTATGTCACGGGTTATGGATTTTTTATTCTTACAGCGGGTCTGGTTGCCGGATCAATTCTTATCATCGTGCAGAAGGCAAAACCGGAATCGACCCTGGCCGGGATTATCATTTCAGCGATCTCCATACTCACCATGTATTTTCTGTACCGGTACAAGCTTAAAACTGGACAGTCCCTGGACTCGGCGCCCATCATTGCCGATGCCAACTGCACAAAGACCTGTTTCTATCTCTCCTTCGTGCTTCTGGCCTCGAGCCTGATCTACCAGGTATTCCGGGTTCCCTACGTAGACGCCCTGGGGAGCCTGGGTATTGCCTGGTTCGCTTTCAGCGAGGGACGTGAATCCATTGAGAAGGCACGGAGCGGCAATCTCACGTGCAGCTGTGACGGATGCTGCTCCTCCTCCACGCGCCCCTGAGCCGGCCGCGCAGGAGCTAAATATTTTTCTTATAAAATTCCGTCACCAATCTCTCTGCCTTCTTCGTATCTCCCTGCCATGCCCGGGCATGACGGTCACAGGGAGAATTCCAGAACTGTTTTGGCTCATTTGCCGATTCATAAATACGCCTGCCATGCTCATAAGGGATAAAGTCATCTTTCTCGCAGTGAATTATGAACACGGGACGGGAGATGATTTTTTTTATCGAATCCTCGGCATTCATCTCGTCACTATTCGCTCCCGTTCGCAGTTCAAAAATCGCAACCACAAGATTCAACAGGGGATACCTCGGTATATGAAAATCCCTCCAGGCAATATCAGCGAGAAGATCTTTAAAATTTGCTATTCCGGCTTCGAAAACCCCGGCCTTTATGCGAACATCGGCAGCCATGGCGGGAATACTCGTTGCAGCTCCCATCGATACGCCGAAGACACCTATATCACGCAATTTCCTGGCATCTACAAGATAATCGACACCGGCAATAACGTCATCCCTCTCATGATAGCCCATGGAGATGGGCCCGGGCGTGCTCTTCCCGTGGCTGCGTAGGTCAATGAGCAGAAGGTTAAAGCCTGCATTGTGAAGCGCTTTTACCCAGCGCATCCCCTCATTGCGGTTCGCCCCATGTCCATGGACCATGATGATACCCTTTACTGATGGTGACGGCGACGGGATATACCAGGCAGAAATGTTTACACCATCGGTGCTTTTATAGGTAACATCCTCGAAAGAGAGGCCCAGCTCCGATGGATCGCCGCAGTATATGAAATGGTCCGGATCGCATACACCTTTTTTATTAATGAGTTCCGATGAAAAGTGCCAGGCCGCCCCGAACATAATCAGAGCAATGACGGCAATAAGACTTACCATGATCTTTTTCACATAGCCCCCCAGTGATTAAATGCCGGAATGATACAAACAAACACCAGCCTGATGATTTTTCAATTGATATATGAAAATTACCCATTTTCAAGGAATTTTTGGCCGGCAGGTTATTTTATCTCGATCAGTTGATCCACATTAACGGTGAAAAGTTGTTTTTCTTCATTAGTGATAAGCAAAGTATTATCGTCCATAAAGCAGATAGCTTCACACTGACCGGCATCAATACGGAGCCGGTACTTCGTACCATTGAAATAATTGTCGCCGGAGGTCACTTCGAAGAGCCATATGATCGATGATGTAATCGCCGTTGAAGGATATCCGACATATACATTGGCTAGTACCACGAGCCGGTTGCCGTCTGCCGAGGCATCGGCTGCTGATACGCTCCCCTGGGCATCGAATGAATCAATACGTGTCAGTGTTGTTGTTTCTGAACCACTGAGATCGTCAAATCTGTAGAGGATGCTCATCGTGTCGAGATAATGCTTTGTCAAAAGATAAACTGTGCCATCGGACCAGAAAATGGCCTCGGCGTCATAATTATAGCGCGTTGCAAATGAGTAATCAGGATACACAAAAGGAATCGCCACCGCGCCAGAAACCGTTGAGGATTCAAGATCCGGTTCAGAAATTTTATACAGGCAAAGGTTATCTCTTTCAAAATAAGGGGGGTTATTATTCCCGATATCGCCCACATAAATATTACCGTCACCGTCCATGGTGATGTCCTCCCAGTCAATGTTTGTAGCATCGCTGATCGTTATTGCTGCGGTTGATCCCGATGTCCCATCAGCTTTAACCGAGTAGAGAACGGCGTCGCCTCCCGAATCATTATGGGTCCAGTACAGACTGGTATCATGTGAGCTCTGTATAATCCCCGATGATTCATCAATATTTGTGTTTGAAAAGGTGCCGACCGGTTCAAGCACCAGAGCCTGATCTTCATCGGAGCCCGCTTTATCGCATGCAAATAACGATGCGATCATCATGGCGGCATACAGAACAAGTATTATCCGTAAGATGGTTTTATTCTTCATAAATCTTTTATCCTGCATGATTTAAAAAAGACAAAAGTCGTATTTTAACCCCCTCCGGGGGTGGCGACTACTCATTTATGTATAAATGTATGCATCCGCCGGGGGAATTCACTTCGTGTTCTTCCTGTAATAATTATTAAAAACCCGGTGCATCCTTATCCCTGATACGTTTTATTCTTGAGCGCAATCCTTTTCGCCATGCCTTCCACGGCCATGAAAAGAGAATTAGACAGATCGGACTTTGCGCCGTAATCGGCCGATACCAGATTGGATACCCGGCCCTCTTCGATGAATTCCCAGGCCGCTCCCCACCGGTGTTCCCTGCTGCGGTCATATACGCCGATGGCGATCCCTCCCTTGTCCCTCACCAGGGAAAAACAGGGAACATCGGTAAGCCCGTCGCCCACGACGATCATCTGGTCAAAGGGAATCCTGACCCTGGCCGGGCTGACTTTTTTATTCACCACAAAGGGCTGTCCCCGGTACTCCTCTCCCACGATCCCCTTGGATATCTGGAATATATAACGCGTCTTGTCCGTAAAGCTGATGATCTTCTTCGGATAGGAAATTGATCCGTCGCGGTCAAAATGAAACTCGCAGGACCAGATGTCACGGAAATGACGGGCGATCTTCGTGTTCCTTATGACATCACCGATGCCGCTGCTGATACAGTAGAACTCAACGGTGATATCCTGACTTATTGTTTCCGCGTGTTTTTTCACCCTGTTGAAGATAGTGCCGGCCCCCTTATATAACGGCGTTTCGCGGGCCCAGTCCTGCAGCACATCGGCGGTGATAACAGGCCCCCGGGGAGAACGTGAAAGCTCGATCATCTCGAAAAGGTAAGCCGGTACGGGGTCCCAGTCAAGGTCCACCCGCTGCTGCACACTTTCCCAGAATCGACCGATGTCGACGCCCAGCTTTTTCAGAAGCCCCGTGGTGGTATCAGGGGCCAGGGTGTCATCGAAATCAAATATCACGGCGATGATATTTCCCACAATTTCTCCTTCAGGCGGCATTTATCAGCGTTTACACAATGTTACAATTACACCTGCACGAATCAACCTATTTTTTCGATAAACTCATTACTCATTTTATCAATATATGATTGACGTTAATTCTTTTTAACCATAAAAGCATATAAAATCTAAATCAGGATTAAAGTCATGCATACACATATTCTCCTGGTGGACTGCCGCGACGAAGAGGGCCTGGTGCATCGGGTCACGGGCGTCCTGTACAGGCACAACTGCAATATAATCAGCAACGGCGAGTTTGTCGAAAAGGAAACAGGGCATTTTTTCATGCGCACTGAATTCTGGGGACAGGTGAGCGATGAGGAAATAACCGGAGAACTGAGAACAGCATTACCGGCTGACACGCGGATAAAACTCACAAAAAAACTAAAGAAAAAGGCTGTCATATTGGCGACTAGGGAGCATCACTGCCTGGGAGATCTGCTGCTTCGCAACAATTTCAACGAAATCAGCGCCGATATCCTGGCTGTTATAAGCAATCACTCCCTGCTGAATGAACTGACGGAAAAATTCGGCATCCCCTTTCACTGCATCGATCATGAAGGCCTTTCCAGGAGTGCTCACGAGGAACGGATACTGCAAATCATCGACGAACTGAAACCGGAATATATCATTCTCGCCAAATACATGAGGGTTCTCTCCCGTAATTTCGTTTCCATGTTCCCCCACCGCATCATTAATATTCACCATTCCTTTCTACCGGCCTTCATTGGAGCCAATCCTTACAAAAAAGCCTTTGACAGGGGAGTAAAGATTATAGGAGCCACGGCCCACTTTGTCACCGATGACCTGGACGAAGGACCGATAATATCACAGGGCGTTGTTCCCGTAGACCATACACACAGT
The DNA here is from genome assembly GCA_002839375.1 of Spirochaetae bacterium HGW-Spirochaetae-1. Taxonomy (NCBI): domain Bacteria; kingdom Pseudomonadati; phylum Spirochaetota; species Spirochaetae bacterium HGW-Spirochaetae-1. Next base: position 461,248 of record PGXY01000007.1, read on the forward strand.
GTCGACGACATGATTCGCGCGGGAAGGGAAGTAGAGCGGCTTGTCCTGGCCCAATCGCTGAAACTGGTACTGGAGGACCGGGTCTTTGTTCATAATAACAAGACCATCATTTTCGATTGAATTCATGGATTTAATAAATGTCTTCTGAAAACAAATTCATGACCGAAGCGTGGCCGCAAGGCGCAGGGGATTCCTGATAAGTTTCAGGGCGTCGATAATGGTATGGCACACAATATCGGCAGACAGAAGAACCTCTGCGGCCGCGCCTTCCTGTTGAATCACCGCTACGGCCAGTGCCGCCTCTTCAAGCATGATCACATCGTTACGACCGTTGCCGATACAGATGGCCGTGTCACTGCCGATTTTTCTCACGTATTGCGCCTTTGCCTCAGCCTGGTTTTCCCGCCTGATCACCGAAACTGAACAGGGAACTCCCTCGAGTTGCTTCCGTACCGTACCGAAGGTATCGGCCGTAAGCACGTGTATGGCCATATCCCTGGATATCTCGTTAAGCAGTTCTTTTACACCATCGATGAGCCCTCCGTCACAGGCGATTGTCCCGTTGTAATCCAGAACCAGGTTCTCGATGATAAGTATTTTATAGCCCGGAATCGTCAGTGTTATCATATCAGTACCTTAATTCATCGGCATTCATTTGGATATATCAATGATAATGCCATATCCTGCCTCACGTCAATTAAAATGCGATAATACGTGAATCCCGGTCAATTGCAATATATGAATTCTTGTCAAAACTTTTCTATCACCGGCATGATTTAGACAGGAAAGATACTCGGAGCTTTTTTCAATATTATTTGGAAATAAATTGTAATTGCAAAGAGAGGGACTCTATTAAAAATATCCTCATTCTAATTGCCGGATTCTTTGGTGATATTTCTCCGTGCCTCTGTGTCTCTGTGGCCCCATTATAGAAGCAGTTATCACCATAAATGAAGATAATTTGAAATTTACACAATCATACATGAGAAAACAGACATGATCAAAGTACTGAACCTTACAAAATCCTTCGGCTCCCAGGATATACTTGAGAGCGTCAGCTTTAACATAAACGAAGGGGAACGCATCGGGCTTGTGGGCCGCAACGGCCACGGCAAGACCACGATATTCCGCATGATAATCGGCGAGGAACAGCCCGACAGCGGAGAAATCGTCATTCCGAAGAATTATTCCATCGGCTATGTCACTCAGCATATAGGTTTTTCCCGCGACACGGTCCTGGACGAAGGATGCCTGGGCCTTCCGGAGCACATGAAAGACGATCACTGGCGTGTTGAAAAAATTCTCTTCGGTCTTGGCTTCGGCCCCGGTGATATGAAACGGCACCCCTCGGAGTTTTCCGGTGGTTACCAGGTACGCCTGAACCTGGCCAAGGTCCTGGCCGCCGAGCCCCACATGCTCCTCCTCGATGAGCCAACAAACTACCTTGACGTCGTATCGATCCGGTGGCTCTCTCGCTTTCTCCGCCAGTGGAAGGGTGAGCTCATCCTCATCACTCACGACCGCTCCTTCATGGACGACGTCATCACCCATGTCGTGGGCATTCACCGGAAGAAAATACGGAAGATAACCGGGACAACGGACAAGTACTACGAGCAGCTCCTGCGCGAGGAGGAAATCCACGAAAAGACACGTCTCAACGACGAGAAAAAACGCAAAGAAGTCGAACAGTTCATAACCCGGTTCAGGGCCAAGGCCCGCCTTGCCGGCCTTGTCCAGTCACGTGTGAAGGCCATGGAAAAACAGGGACGCCTGGAACGCCTGGAGAAAATAGAGTCCCTGGATTTTTCCTTCACCTATAAGCAGTACCCGGCAAAAACAGCCATGCACGTGAAAGATCTGAACTTCGCCTATGATCCCTCATCACCCCTCATACAGGACCTGAGCTTCACCGTGGGAAAAAGCGACCGCATCTGCGTCATCGGGAAAAACGGCCGCGGCAAAACCACGCTTCTGAAGCTTCTCTCGGGAGACCTCGATCCAGACCGGGGAGAAATACTGACCCATCCCGAATCGAGCAAGGGATATTACGCCCAGACCAACGCATTGAACCTCAATGAAAACATGACCATTGAAGATGAACTAATGACGGCCGGGTGCGAGCGCCAGCGGGCCCGGGACATATGCGGCGCCATGATGTTCGAGGGGGATAATGCCCTGAAAAAAATAAAGATTCTCTCGGGCGGTGAAAAGAGTCGCGTTCTCCTGGGAAAAATCCTGGCCTCGCCGTCGAACCTGCTCCTCCTGGACGAGCCAACGAACCACCTGGATATGGAATCCTGCGATGCCTTCCTGGCAGCCGTAGATGACTTCGACGGCGCCGCAATAATTGTTACCCACAATGAAATGTTCCTCAACACCCTGGCGAACCGTTTCATCGTTTTCCAGGGCGGCGGCGTCTCTCTTTTCGAAGGAACCTACCAGAGCTTTCTGCAGAAAATCGGCTGGGAAGACGAAGTCGATACTTTCAAAAAAGAACAGCTTTCCTCAACAGAAGTAGCGGCGGAACCCGTGAACAAAAAGGAACTGCGGAAACTCCGGGCCGCCATTCTGACGCGCCGCACGAAGGAACTGAAACCCCTGGAGGAGCGCTCAGCGGCCATTGAAAAGGAACTCATGAAACTGGAAGCGACACAGAAGGAAATAAATGAAGCGATAATTACCGCCTCGGCCACGGGCAGCGGCCAGGAGATACAGCGGCTGTCGAAAGAACTGCATAACGTACAATCCGGTATTGAGTCCCTTTACGACGAATACGCCCGCATCACCGATTCCATCGACGAGAAAGGCAAACAGTTCGACCGGGAACTGGAGGAACTGGGAGAATAACAATCGCAGGGGCACGGCATGCCGTGCCCCTGCGATTGTTATTCATCCTTCATTTTATTGGCAATCCTCTCCTGGTACTCCGTGATCTCGTTGCGGAGAATCGTAAGATCGGTGATACGGTCATCGAGTTTTACCAGGTGGCTTGTCAGGAGCTCAAGGAGCCTGGCCAGCACCACACTGTTAGACTTCTGTATAGACCACATGGCCTCGAGCTCCTGCATCTCCGAAAGGTTGAGTCCCAGTATCTTCAGGCGTTTTATCAGCTTCAGGCGGCGCAGGTCATCGGTTGTATAAACACGCTTGCCTCCCTCTATCCGCCTCACCGAATTGAGAAGACCGATCTCCTCGTAATAGCGGATAGTCCGCTGGCTCATTTCCAGTTTGCCCGCTATCTCCCCTATTGAAAGATACTGATCGTCATTTTCCATCATTCACCTTTCCTTCAGTTATACTTGCCCTGAAACATTTCCCGCAGCTTGTACTTCTGGACCTTGCCGCTGGCCGTCATGGGATACTCCGCGACAAATTCCCAGTACCGGGGAATCTTGTGCCGGGCGATCTTCCCCGTGCAGAAATCAACAAACTCATCGGCCGTGGCCGTCTCGCCGTCTTTCAGCCTGATCGCGGCCAGAACCTGTTCGCCATATTTCCGGTCCGGTATACCCACAACCTGTACATCGCTGACCTTGGGATTCTTATAGAGAAATTCCTCGATTTCACGGGGATAGATATTTTCCCCGCCTCGGATGATCATGTCCTTGATTCGGCCCGTTATCCGGTAATAGCCTTTTTCATCCACGGTTCCCAGGTCGCCGGTGTGGAGCCACCCATCCCTGTCGATAGCGGCAGCCGTGGCTTCCTCCATTTTATAATAGCCCTTCATGACACAATCGCTGCGCGTGACGATTTCGCCCTGTATTCCCGGACCTGCATCATCTCCCGTCTCGGGATCAATGATCTTTCCCTCAATATCGGCAAGTAATGTTCCCACGGTGGCAACGCGCAGGTCAACGGGATCATCGCGCCGCGTCATGGTCATGACCGGCGAAGACTCGGTCTGCCCGAAAGCGATGACTACCTCGGGACAATGCATTTTTGTCCTCACCTGGTTCATGACCTCTACAGGACAGGGCGCCCCGGCCATAATTCCCGTGCGCAGAGAAGACATATCATATTTTTCAAAATCGGCATGATTCACGATGGCGATAAACATGGTGGGCACGCCGTTAATCGCCGTGCATCTCTCACCGTCAATGGCCTTCAGGGCGAGCAGGGGATCAAAGTTCTCCAGTACAACCATGGCCGCCCCGTGCACCACGCTGTTCAGCGTGCTCATGACACAGCCGAAACAATGGAACAGGGGCACCTGGATAAGGAGACGGTCCTTTTCAGTCAATCCCATCACATCCCCCACCATGCGCGCATTGTTGACAATGTTATAATGAGAGAGCATGACTCCCTTGGGAAATCCCGTGGTGCCCGAGGTATACTGCATGTTGATGACGTCACGGCTGTCCAGGCATCCTTCCCTGGCGGTCAGTTCCTCATCACTGACAACTTCCCCCAGACGCAGCAGGTCCTGAAAACTGAACATCCCCGGCGTTTCCTTTCTTTTCCCGATGTAAACCACGTTTCTCATAAAAGGAAGCGCGTCCGATTTAATGTCTCCAGGTTTCACGTTGTCCATGTTTCCAACGACCTGGCGGGTCACTTCATAGTAGTTGGTATCGCGGTATTCCTCGATGATGACCAGGGTGGTGGAATCGGACTGCTTCAGTATATATTCCAGCTCATGGCTTTTATAGTTTGTATTTACCGTGACAAGGACAGCTCCCGTCATGGCGAGACCGAACTGCAGGTAGGCCCACTGAGGAACATTGGTGGTCCATACCGATACATGGTCCCCTTTTTTTACTCCCAGTGCCATAAAGCCCCGGGCCGTTTTCCTGCACATTGCATGGAACTCGGCATAATTCTGACGGATTCCCGATTCAGGACAAACCAGGGCTTCGCGTTCCCCAAAAGCCTGCGCTGTTTCTTTTAATGCATCACCAATAGTTTTATCGACAAAATCTGACATTTGCATATATTCCTCCCCGATAATTATAGCCAGTTGACGTGAAGTGGAATATTCAACACTTAACGTTAACTGGCAAACACATAGATTGAGGGGGAACTTATGTCAAGAAAATAATCACTGTTCATTCGGGTAAATAGGAATTACCATCGTGGCTTGTATCAGGGGATATTGAATTCTTTTTTCCAGTCTTTATATATGCGCAGGCATTCATCGATATGGTCCTCATACCGCACGTTCATGTATTTAACCATTCTTTTCAGGACATCTTCAAGGCGCTTCAGGCGTTCTTCCGCCGGGCATAAGGAAACATCCTTGAGGGACTTCAGACCGTCCCGAATACCGTCGGCCAGGGCCCGCCTGATGAATCCCCTCACCGTGGTAATTTTCATCCCTATAACATGAGAAAAATAAACGGCAAAACGTTCCAGAAGAATTTTCTGCTCCTCGGTTCCGATTGTATCACGGACCAGGTTTCCCATGTGCAGCATATTAATTTTCCTCCATGAAAATTACGAATCGGCGGGCATCGGGCACTGCCATGTCTCCTGCCCGCCTAAGGCTGATTATCCTTCGTAAACAACGGCAAGAAGCACGGCATCCCTGTCTTCCATGGCATTGCTGACCCGGTGAGGCATATCGGAAAGATAATATATGCTGTCACCGGTCTCAAGCCGTTCCTCGCGGTTTCCCAGTGTGATGATTATGGTCCCTTCCAGAACCATGATGAACTCTTCACCGTCGTGGCTCGAAAGTTCGCTGCTCACGCTCTTCCCCGTGAGAGTAACTATGAAAGAATTCATGTGTCTGTCCCTGACTCCGCTTGCCAGTGACTGGTAGTTATAATCAGGATGATCCTTCGTTCCGGAAATATGCCGGGCAATATCCCTGCGTTCCTTTTTTCTGACCACGGAATAGCTGTAGCCCGATTTATCACCCAGCAGGAGAGCCATGGCGATCCGGAGTGCCTTTGAAAGACGGATAACCGTCTCAATATTGGGATACGCGCTCTGACCCTCAATCTTCCTGAGCAGATCGACATCAATTCCCGCCATCCTGGCCAGTTCCTCGGGCTTCATTCCCTGCAGTTCCCGCAGTTCTTTCAACCGTTTTCCAAGGGGTACCCTCTCTTCATCCTTTTCCATTCCCTGGTAGTAGCCGGAAAGATCGTGAAGAAAATCGTCGTATTCAGCGCTTTTAACTTTTGATTTCATATCTTCCCCCGCTATTTCGTATCGTAGCAGCCTATCTGCCGCGAGATGACAACACGCTGTATCTCCGATGTTCCCTCGCCTATCGTCAGCAGTTTCTGGTCACGGTAGAAACGTTCAATGTTGTATTCTTTCATGAGTCCGTATCCGCCGTGCAGTTGCACCGCTTCATCCACGACCCTGCCCATTACCTCGGAGCAATAGAGTTTAGCCATGGCAGCCTCTTTTCCAAAAGGCTTTTTAGCGTCGCGAAGCTTGCATGCCTTGTATAGAAGGTTCCGCGCCGCTTCGATTTCCATAGCCATATTGGCCAGCTTGAAGGCATTTACCTGGAAGGTGGATATGGGCACGCCGAACTGTTTTCTTTCTTTTGCGTACTTGAGTGCCAGTTCATAGGCACCCTGGGCTCCCCCGAGTCCCATGGCCGCAATGGCAAGCCTGCCGTTATCCAGTGTTGAAAGCATCTGGTGAAAACCCTCGCCCCGCTTGCCCAGGATATTTTTTTCCGGTACGCGGCAGTCGTCGAAAAACAGCTCACCCGTATCGGACGAACGCCACATCATCTTTTTATGCATTTTATTCGCCGTAAACCCCGACGTTCCATTTGGCACCAGAATACACGATACTTCATTCCGGCCTTCCTTCGATTTGCCAGTCACGGCCTGCACCGTACACACACCGGCCATCTTTGACGTGGAGTTGGTTATGAATATTTTGCTGCCGTTTATGACCCAGGAGCCATCCTTTATCTCAGCTTTTGTCCTGCTCGACCCGGCATCAGAACCGGCCTCGGGCTCTGTGAGTCCGAAAGATGCCAGAATTTCGCCGGAGCAGAGCCGGGGAAGCCACTCCATCCGCTGTTCCTCATTGCCGAAATAATAGATGGGGCCGATGCCCAGGGAATTACCCGCGGCCACTGTGGCGGCCTGGGACCCGTCAACACGAGCCAGCTCCTCCACGGCTATAACATATGAAAGATAGTCCATTCCGGCACCGCCGTACTGTTCCGGCACGACAATACCGAAAAGCCCAAGATCCCCCATCTTTTTTGTCAGATCGAGGGGAAACTCTTCTTTGTCATCAATCTCCTGCGCAACAGGAGAAATCTCGTTTTCCGCGAATTCGCGGATATTATTTCTGAGCATTATCTGCTCGTCATTTAGCCAAAAATTCATGTCTACCCTCCCCAGGTATACAGACTTTTACCGGAACGTGCAGTACCGGTTTGTGTCAGCTTCACGATGCTGTGGGAGGCATCACAGACAATATTCATGCCTGTGAGCCATCCCCGTCACCGTATCAATATACTATTTCCCCCGGTTTACGTCGGGGAGTACGAAGCGGAAACCGGAAACTATTGCAATCCCTACCCCTCCAGTTTCACTTCGTGCCCCCCTCTGACAATAAACGGGACCTTAAGCAATTAAAAAGAAAAACCCTCGGGCAGTTCCTTCTCCTTCGTTCCCTCGGGAACCCAGGAAAGATCCATAATGGTATAGGTCGGATTGGTCGTCTTGAAAATCGGAACAACCCGCATTCCCATGGAAGGATCTCCCTTGGAAAGGTAACTCATGAGAATCGTCGAAACACCGTCAAACTCGATGTTGATAAACTTGATGGGTTTATCAAGAAGGTTGAAGGCCCCTGACCGCTCGCACACCATGAAGGTATGAACCTTAGCGGTCTTACGTGCCAGATCGGTCATATCGAACACCGTCATGCGTTCCAGGCAATCGGGACAGCATATCCTGAACGGCTGGTAGATGGTTCCGGTGTATTCACATTTTTTGTTATCGCAGCGGGTCGCCATAAGCTTCCCCTTGCCCAACGACTCAAAAAATATGGCTTCCCCGCCGTAAGAATGAATGTAAGTCATATTACGGGGATTGGTAATACCCATAAGCTTCCATCCATCATCGGCATTTTTGATAGGGGTATTGGCTTCCAGATGATGAAAATCACCCTTTATTTTGTATTGATTGTTTTTTACGTGTACTTGTGCAAACATGCTCATAGCTGGTTCTCCTTACGCGTCTTTTTTCAAAAGATGATCGGGATCCATAAGTATCGTTGCCGTTACATGTGATCCCACACCGGCGTGGCTGATTGCCAGCGCCCTCTTGGCACCTTCGACCTGGAGATTGGTCCAGTCTTTCGGTTTTTCCCTGTTGAATTCCTTCCACCGCTTTTCGTCGCTGTGAATCTCTCCCCAGCGGTTCCATAGATGGGTGGCTATCTCGAAAACCTGCATGATGCCCGTGGCGCCCACGGCGTGCATGCACCCGATCAGGCCGCCGGAAAGATTTGAAGGCAATTTTCCGGGTTTACCCGTATGCGGGTTTATATGATAGCAATCGCCCGATTCAACATAGGTCCGCCCTTCACCATAGGGTCTTATTCCCACATCCTCATATGTCTGCACATCACTGATGGTGAAGGCGTCATGCAGTTCGATTACGTCGAGGTCCTCGGTGGGATCCTTGATACCGACCTGGTTGTAGGCGTAATAGGCTGCCATCCTGGCCGCGAGGAAACCGGTAAAACCGGGATAACGCTCTCCACCGGGGAATCTTTTGCCTAAATCCTTGTACTGATCAGCTGTTTCGTTGGGAAGCAGTGGAATCTCCATGTCCCTTCTGTCGGCAGGTCTTAAACTATGCGATCCGGCGGTCACCCAGATACGAAGCGGCTTATGCGGTGAGTTTTTCGTCAGCTTCATTGCCGTTTCTTCATCGCATAATATTGCGCAGGCGGCTCCGACGCTCATAACGCAGGCGTCCAGGGCCCTGAGAGGATCGGCCACAACGGGCGAGTTCAGAACATCATCAACAGTGATTTTCATAGGAGCCTGAGCAAAGGGATTAAACCGCGCATACCCGTGATGTTTCACCGATATTTCCGCCAGGGTTTTTCTGAAGGATGCCTCCTCCTTGCCGAAAACCTTCCAGTACTTTTGTGCCATTACGGCGTAGTATCCCGTATAAATATGTCCCAGGGGAGATTCCCAGTCTTTGTCAGCGGCACATGAGATGAGAAAATTTCCCTCATCGGTGGGAACCTCGTCCATACGCTCCCAACCCATGGTAAGGACACAGTCGGAATATCCCGAAGCAACGGCCTTCACTCCCTCCCAGAGAGTGGAGCCTCCCGTGGCGCCGCCGGTCTTAACACCGATATTGCCCAGTGGATCAAGACCGAGACGGTCATGTATAACCGACTCACCGAGCAGCTGATCGCCGAAATGGTCGGCAAAATGTCCATAATAACATGTATGAATGTACTTCTTCAATTCAGCCGGCGACATGTCTATCATCTTCGCTGCCATGACAAGAGCATCCACGCAGAGCTCTTCTGTTCTTTTGTCCGGCATTGCCCGGTCGAATTTACTCTGTCCAGCCGTGACCAGGTATACCGGTCTCAGCAGTTTTGGTATTTTCAGCTGTTTTTCACTGAAAGTTATCATACCCGCAACCTCCCTAAGTTGTTTTACCCAAAAAATTTTTTATAGTAGCATTTTATTATGTGCTGTTAAAAAGTCCCCAGCCAGAAGGCAATGGCCCTCACAGCGGTATTGTTCACTATCATCTGTTCATCAGGCTTGGTCCAGTAATGAATTGAGTCGCCTTCATGCAGCTCGATGGTATCCTCACCGTATATAAGCTCTACTTCCCCTTTCAGTATGCAGAGTATCTCCTGGCTGCTCTTGACCCCCTTCCGGGCCGGAATGGACTTGTCCGGTTCAACCACCAGTATGGCCGTATCGATAATGGACCGGTTCTCCGGCGGGAAAAAACGCTGCGTGGCAAATCCTGAATGGGGAAGATCCACGTTTTCCCATTCACTTTTCCGAATGAGCGACCATGCCTTCTGTTTTTCCACCTGGTTCATAACGTCGCTGGCGCTTATACCGATAGCAGCGCATATGTTCATGAGTGTATCCACCGACGGTGAATTGACATTATTCTCTATCTGGCTTAAAAAGCCCTCGGAAATGCCCGCTTTTTCCGCAATCACCTTCATGGTGAGCTTTTTATCTTTCCGGTATCTTCTTATTACAGAGCCTAAATTCATATTCCTTCTTCTGCCTGTGTGGTTAATTGCGCTGTTATTTATAAATATTTACTATTTATATTTATTTATTATATGTAAATATTTACTATTTATTAACATTTATTATTGATTAAAAATGTCAAGTATTTTTTCCAGTAATCTTAATATAGAGCCAATTTCCATGATAAGTCGGACCAGATTGAGTTTTTTTATTGACTTTATAATTTAATTATAAAGAAATGTTTGTTATCAGACATAATATATATAAAATTGAGTTTCAATTTTATATACAAATTAAATTGGAGGATTTTATGAAAAAGTCTTTTCTCATCTTCCTGGCAGTTGTAATGACTGTCACAATGTTTGCCGGATGCAAAACGATGGAAAAATCATATCCCGGCACAGCACTTGTACCCCAGCCAGCTGATTACAAAATATCAGGTGAAGTGACCGGTAAAGGTGAAACAATAGTTATTCTCGGCTTTATCACCATTGGCAAAAGAGAGTTTGGCCACACATACCAGTGGGCCGCCGCTAATCCGCTGGCTTTCCTGGGCTTCCTTTCATCCTTTTCCGGACGCAGCATTGCGGAATCAAATGCGATGTATGACGCCCTGGGAAAAATGAAAGGAGCCGACAAGGTTATCGAGCCCAAATGGGAAGTTCAGTCAACAGGAATTCCCATTCTCTTCACGAAATACAGTGTAACCGTGACGGCAAAAGCAATTACCTTCACGGGCCCCAGCCAATATGGCAGATAAAAACATTACGTAATGATACACCATAGGAGGGGTGGTGCACACATGCAGCCACCCCTCTTCATTTCAGCACGGTACAGGAGAACCCATGAAAAGAATAATGACCGCGGCAATCCTTGTAATACTGGCCCTGTCGGCCGGATGCTCACCCCAGTATTACCTGAAAAAAAACAAGGATACTCTCGGCAAGAATGATATCCTTATTCTCGGTCCGCTTTTTCTATCCGACATATTTTCCCCGGAAAACGACGAGGACATATTCAACCGCAACCTTTACGTGGGAGCCATTACCTTTTCCGGTGGAATTGTCACTAATGAAAAAATGGGCATGACGCGGCAGTCGGAAAAACGCACATTCGAGAAACAACAGGAGTTTCGCGACACCGTAAGGAAATTTTATCTCAATACACTCAAAGAAATCGTTCAGGATAAAAAAGTGCGGGCACAATTCATAGAATCGCCGTCACAGCTCGGCCTGGAAGAAAAAAACATCATCGATCTTAGCGTAGAAAAGGACCGTCGCCGTTATGAAGAAGACGGTCAGGACAACATCAACCTGCCGCGGAGCATTTTCTCCATCGGTCCCCTTTCAACCTCCGTGACCGATGCGGTTAAAAAAATTTCACGGGCAGACACGATTGTCATTCCCGTTATCGAATATTATTACGGCCACGACGGTGGCTGGTTCAACGACCAGGAATGGGGATGTGGAGCCGGGGCCCGCATGTCCTTTCACCTATACGCCTTCAATGTAGAAACGGGCAATGTGATCTTCACTTTCAGGAACGTGGAAAAAAACATCATCAAATTCCATTACCAGATGAGCCACCTCGAAATGTCTAAGGAACTGTACAAACTTGAGATAGAGATGGCGAAAAAACTTCGAAAGGTTTTTCCCTGACCGACGCCTGCAGTTCATTATTCGCTGATCCTACAGATCCGGAAGCCAAGACCGTCCTCACCGTAGGCCGGTCCGGCGCATTCGCGGTATGACGTAAGCAATGACTTGAGCAGATCACTGTAAGTCACTGAGGCATCGAAGGGAAGATGATAAAAGGCGCCTCCCCTGATCGACCTGGATGAACCGGTATCAGGCCCCTGGGGATCGGTCACACTTTCGGTGGTCCAGTCTTCCTTCCAATCCCAGCACCATTCCATGACATTGCCCGTCATGTCGTAAAGCCCCAGGCTATTTTGATTTTTTTTGCCCACTTCATGAGTGTAGCCCCCGGAATTCCCACTATACCAGCAATAATCTCCCAGAGCCTGGCTGCCATCCACATATCCGCTGAATTCATCTCCCTGCGATGTCCCGCCATTCCGCGCTGCGTATTCCCACTCGGCCCCGGTAAGAAGTCGGTACCCATCAGCATTCCAGTTTACACAGTCATTGGAAATATCCCGGTCATAATCCTCCTCTTCTTCATAATAATCATCATCCTCATCGTAGGCATATATGGATGCATCCCGGAATATCTTATCCTGCAAAGCACTGGTATAGTAACAGGGAGTCAGTCCTTCATTTTCTGAAAGAGCGTTGCACCAGGCAATGCAGTCCCGCCATGTGATATAGGTAACGGGATGATCATCGTTGGCATGGTCACTGTCGCTTCCCTGGTAGCCCGATGAATAGAACCCATAATCATGATCGCCTGCCCAGTTTTTAATAGTCATCCACTGGTAGTAAGTAATCTCATATTTCCCTACATGGAGATTCTTTGTGAGAGTAACCGTTCTCAGAATGTCCTCAACGCCCGTATACCCTTCTGTGAAAGAACCGCCTGCCGCAACTACCGTCTCCAAACTGATTTTTCCCGCATCATAAAGATCATTTTTTCCACAGGAAAGCAATGCCAGCATGAGAACAAATACCGTCCCTGTTGAACCGATCCATTTTACATTCAGCATCAACTACACCTTTTCCGATTTTTAATACATCTGTACTACCACATAATCATTTGCGCTGATAGTGACCGCTGAAGGACTTCCCAGTTCGATATTTTCATTGATGATTATGGTATACCTTGATGATGTATTTTTTATTATGGTAATGTCCAGGTCCGAGACAGGCTCCTGGTATATGACATCACCGTACCGGAGCACTGCATTATATTCATCGTGAGCCTTCAGAACATCTCCTGTCGCGGTCGATCCGTCGGGAATTTCAAAGAATACCTTCAGATTGAAAGTATTATCACTATTCATTGCGGCGAAGCCGAAATAATCTTCTTCATCGTCAACGGCCTCACCGTTAAAACCCACGGCCAGGCACGCCTCACCACTGCCGGTGAGAGTAGCGGAAACAGCACCGGACAATGTCAGATCGAATTTTTTTTCCGACACCAGTTCATAAACCGTATCAAAATCAAATTCGATAAAACCTTCGTCGTCGGAATCGGACGTGTAACCGGCACAGCCCGCCACAAAGATTGCCACGCAGACCAGCATGGGTACCGTCAGTTTTTTCATAAGTATACCACCCCGAATTTCTAAACCGGGGTGCCGGCGATTCCTGACGGACCTCTCCGCGCTCCGCCACTCCGGACTTCATGAAACTCAACCCCGATTGAAGGACGTCGGTTCCATTTTTTTAAAAGCATTTCAAAAAAAAACCGGTGCTTAACAGGGCATTTTATATTCATGGCAAAGAGAGGTATTAAAGCGAAGATAATCCGTTCGAGGTTGAATAAGGTTTTTCGTGCAATACCGATAGAATACAGTGGCAACGGCGCCTAATAAAGGCGCCGTGTTTTTCCCCCGTCTATGGTCACGGCCGCTCCCGTAATATACGTATTGCGCGGCGATGAAAGAAATGCCGCCAGGTCTCCCAATTCCCGCGGATCACCGGGACGCCCTACCGGTATATCACCGGAGAATTCCTTCAGAAACTGGTCCCCGGTTATGCCCCTCTGATCCGCCTGCTGCCTGGCGATATCCCTGATCCGGTCTGTAAGAAAAATTCCGGGACAGATGCTGTTCACCAGCACATTGAATGGGGCCACTTCCCGGGCAAGAGCCTTGGCGAAACCGAGAACGGCGGGCCGCGATGCATGGGAGAGAATGAGCCCGTCCAGGACCTCCAGTCCGGCTATAGACACGATCTGGGTGATCCGACCAAAGCGCTGCTCCTTCATGGCGGGAAGCAAGAGAGCCGTGAGATGTGTCACTGACCCCAGGGCCAGTTCAATGGCGAGCTGCCAGTGCTTCTGCCCGAAGCTTTCAAATGTTCCCGTGGGAGGGCCGCCGGCATTGGCCACGAGAATATCGACGCCGCCCAGCTCTTTCTGAGCAAGTTCCACGAGGCGCTCACGGTCCTCGCTTCTTGTGAGATCGGCCGCCACGGGGAAGGGCCTTACACCGGTTTCCTCTTTTAGGGAATCGGCAGCTTTATCCAAAACATCGCCAGTCCGTGCCGCGATTACCACCCGGACTCCTTCCTCCAGAAGTGACCGCGCTACGGCATAACCGAGCCCTTTACTGGCTCCGCAGACAAGCGCCCGTTTATCCTTCAGATGCAAATCCATAAATCCTCCGCATAAAATATTTTTTGATCAGCATGTCATTCACATTCATTCCTATTGTTCAATGCGGATTCTCGCATCGAGAACGATCACTCCGGAACCGTCGGAGAGAACCCTCACGGGATTAAGGTCCATTTCACGGATCTGAGGGAAGCGCGCCAGGAGGTGCGAAACCCGTTCAATGAGATCCACGTAAGCGGGGATATTTCCCGCGCTCCTCCCCCGGGTCCCCTGCAGGATTGCATGGGACTTGAGGCCCTTCAGTTTTTCCATTATCTCCTCCTGGCATGAGGGACAGAGAATATTCTGCACGTCGCGGAATACTTCAATATATATGCCGCCAAGACCAAAAAAGGCCACGGGGCCGAAGGACTCATCATAGTTGCCACCGATAAACATATCATACCCGTCACCGGCCATTTGCATTATCCGCACCCCTTCAAACCGCGCCTTACCGTTATAGCGGGAAAGGTTATCCCTGATAGTATTATAGGCAGCAGTAGTTTCGGCCTCATCTTTGATTCCGACAATGACGCCCCCGGCATCGGATTTATGCAGGGCTTCGGGGGACATGACCTTCATGACCACGGGATATCCGAGCCTTTCCGCCGCAATCACGGCCTCGTCCGCGGTGACAGCTGTGCAGGAGGGTGCAGTCGGGATTCCGTAAAGCCCGAGAAGCTCCAGGGCCTCCTCTCCGATATTGCCGCTGCGCTCCTGAATCCATGACTCGGCGGCTCTGTCATTGATGCCGGTTGGAATTCTGATCTCGTCCCCGCAGCGCGACTTGTGGGCGTAGAAATCCTTCTGCCGCCGCAGGGCCGTTATCATTTCCTCCGGTGTGTTAAATATGGGCATATTGAGGCTTTGCTTTATCATGGAAATGGTCTTCGACAGCCCGAAAAGGCAGGTTCCCATGGGCTTTCCCGACGAGAGAATGCTTCCGATGGCCTCATTGGAGAGATCCGTATGGAACATGCGGTAGAACACATCGTCACCTTTAGGCATATGAGGCCACTGGCTCACGAATATGGCCCCGTCCACCTCTTCATTATGCATAACTGAGAAGAATATGTGCTTGTACATGTCGATATCATAGATATCACCCATATCAAGGGGATTTGAAAACTTTATGACACCGGCATTAGAGAACTTTTGCAGCCCCTCGTAAAATTCCTGACCCGGATCGGCGAATTCAAAACCATTCTTTTCGCAGAAATCGGCCATCATGACTGTGAATCCCCCGGCGGGGCTCATGACCATAATACGGTTTCCCATCATGGGAGGCATTTCGAATGCCTTGGCCACTGATATAAAATCGGCATAATTGAAAATACGTATTATCCCGGCACGCTCGAACCCCGATGACACGATGGAATCATTGTTGCTCAGGGCCGCGGTGTGACTCATGGCCGCCCGCCTTCCCGCCTCGGAGGTGTTGGCTTTGAGAATAATGACAGGCTTATTTATTCGGGAAGCGGCCTCAATGAGTTCCCTACCCCGGGGAATGCTTTCCAGGTACATGCCGATGACTCTCGTCTCGGGGTCCCGGCCAAAATACTCCAGTATCTCCACCTCGTCCACATCGAGCTTGTTCCCGATGCTGGCAAACTTGGCCAGGCCCACATTCTCGTCGGACATGAGATTCCAGAGCATGAGGCCCACCCCGCCGCTCTGCGTTATAAGGGAAAATCCGCCCTGGGGCGGACTGTACGAGGGCACAAAGGGTATGCACAGACCATTCGCCGTGTTCGCCACTGTCAGCGCATTTGGTCCCATGAAGCGAACCCCGTATTTCTGGGCATTTGCCATGGCCTGTTCGGCAAGTTTCTTCCCTTCCTCGCCGAATTCATTGAACCCGCCCGACGGTATGGCCATCCAGGAAACACCGGCCTTGCCGCATTCTTCTATAACCGAGGGAACGAAACGGGCAGGGATCAAGGCGACTACGAGATCGGGCACGTCGGGGAGCTCCTCCACCCTGCGATACATTTTTATGCCGTTTACATGGAGTTCCTCGCCCGAGGGATGAATGCCGAAAATCCGTCCGCCGTATCCCCACCGTATGAGATTTTCCAGGATGAGGCGGGGAATATTCTCCACCTTGGAGGACAGTCCATAAATTCCAATTGAATCGGGATAAAATAGTTTTTCCATGGCGTATCTTCCCCTGCTTGAAGGTTTATTCCCGGTTATCCGGCCACATATATCTCAATACCGCGCCGGATCATTCTGCCAGCCGGTACCGGCCGATTCTGTCGTTATGCAGACTCCCCAGGTAGAGATATCCTCCATGCTCCTGCGCCGAGGTTATTTCATAGAGAGGCAATCCCGACGGGTCCTGCAGACTTTCAACGATATTCCCCTCTTCATCCAGCCTCAGCACAAAGGCATACGGCTCCGGTTTCGGCCACAGCGCGGCGGGCATACGTGCCATTAAAGATTTTATCCATGGAAAGGGATGAATCAAGTCCGCTATATCGTTGCGCACAGTAAAAAGGGCGACCCAGAAGGACCCTCTCCGGTTCGATGATACACCGTCGGGAAATCCCGGCAGGTTGTCGATGAAAATATCCCTGGCTCCCTTTTTTCTCCCTTTGAGCCAGTATCGCGTTATACGATATCGGTATGTTTCGTTCACCAGGACGAAA
Source organism: Spirochaetae bacterium HGW-Spirochaetae-1 (assembly GCA_002839375.1). Classification (NCBI taxonomy): domain Bacteria; kingdom Pseudomonadati; phylum Spirochaetota; species Spirochaetae bacterium HGW-Spirochaetae-1. Next base: position 478,363 of record PGXY01000007.1, read on the forward strand.
TCCTCATTTTTAGACAAGGCCACGCCGTTGGCGAAATACAGGTCCTTTACCAGAACGACAACGCGCTTTGTCGCGGGATCATAGGATAGAAGCCTGCCATGAGGACGCGACTCCATCATGTCCAGCATATACTCATCCACAGTGAAGGTATCGGATGCATCGGTAAAATATATAATGCCGTCCGAGGCGATATCGCAATCATCGGTAAACCGGAATTGAACACCCTGGGCTTCCGTGGCCAGTACCGTCACCTTACCGGCCGGATCGATGGAGAGAAGACCTTTATAAGCATCACAGACAATGAGATTACCCAGGGCATCGAAATGAAGGCCCAGGGGACGGCCCAGGCCAGAAACGAATTCCTCTATCTTCCCATCGGGAAGGAGGCGGATGATCTTCCCATCGCGGGTCCCGCCGTATATGCGCCCCCTGCCATCCACATCCACATCCTCGGGCCCGTTGATCTTCCCGGCCATGAGAATCTCGGCCTTTTTAAGTCTGTCATTTTCTTTCAGAACTCCTTCCATGGACCGTTTTTGGGGAGGATCATAGGCTACGGCATCGATGGGAGAATCCCTGAGCGCCGTAATTACGAGAAGAACACAAACAATACCGACCAGGGAGTAAATTGTCTTTTTCAATGCTCACTTCCTCTCTAATTGAATGATTATTTTGTCGGGAATACCGGAAAATATCTTGCTATTGCCGCACAGTGTTCTTATCCTATCCGATAAAATTCTGATGTCAAGCAATTACCTGAATTTACCGGGCAATGCTTTCCGTCAGGAGGGTCTGATAAAGGCCCGGCGAAGACAGTAAAGCAAAAGCAACATTTCCCTGGAAGCGGAATCCATGAAAAAAAAGAGCTTCACCATCCACACGATTCACGGCTACATCTCCACCATCTTTCTGGCAGAATATCCCGATAAAATACTGCTCCTGGACGGCGGCACCATCAGTGACACGCAACGAATAAAGAAATTCTGCGAAACGAAACTGCATCGGCCCGTAACAGAAATCAGGCTCTGCGTCGCCACGCATATTCATCCCGACCATGCCGGAGGAGCCATAGAAATGAGAAAACTTTTCGGCATTCCCATCGCTGCACATCCCCTCATCGACCAGTGGTACCGGGGCATATCGGGATTCATTCAGCATAAAATCGACTGTGCCCTGGCTCATTACGTCAGGGCCGCAGACAGGATATCCTTTCAGAGAATTCTCTCCAGCAGGCATGTCGGGGCCTTCCATATTCTTCAGGACGGCGACAGACTTCCCGGTTTCGATGACTGGCAGGTTTTCCATGTGCCGGGCCACACCCTCCACGATCTGGTGCTCTACAACAGGAGCGCCCGGCTCCTCTATGCCGGCGACTGTCTCATCAATAAAAACGGGAAGATCAACCTCCCCATCCCCGTATTTTTTCATGGTACGATGCGGCATTCCTATGAAAAGCTGGTCTCCCTGGACATAGAAACAATCCTGCCGGCTCATGGCGATGCCATCACCGGCGGCAATATTCCCGAAATTTTCAACAGGCTGATTGAAATGCTGGGAGAACCGAAAAATGATATGAGCAGAATGGCCCACAGTGTGTCGATATTCGCTCCTCCGGTATGGAAGGCCTATATACGGAAACTGAAGCAGGGAAAGGAGAGCTGAGTCTCAGAAGGATTTTGCCCGGGCCTTTTCCCTTTCATCGGAAGTAGAGCCTCCCCCTTTCCGGTTTATAAGGTAGGGATTGTTTTCGCTGCTATATTCCGGCAGGGCCTGGTTGGCCAGGCGCAGTGCCTGCATGTAATCGCCCGAAGCCGCTTGCGCGTCGCCCATTTTATACCGTGCATACCCCTTGAGATACCATGCCTTATGATTATGAGGCTGCATGAGCAGCGCCACATTGAAATCCTCGACGGCCCTGGCATATTCCCCTTTCTCAAGATAGGCAAGGCCCCGGAAATACCATGACTTGAAATAATCACGGTTGAGTTCAATGGCCTGGGAATAGTCCTGTATGGCGCTGTCATACTGGGCGCCATAATGCCTGGAAAGTCCGCGATTATGGAAGGAATGGTAGGCTGCAGGATCGAGCTTTATGGCCTTTGTGTAATATTCAATGGCCGCATCATACTGACCCAGGTGATGCATGACCCCGCCGAGAAAATGCCAGGCTTCACCGTTTTCGGGCTCCCTGGCAACAACGTCGCGGAAACAGTCGCCGGCCTCCCTGAAACAGGAATTCATATACTTGATTTTCCCGACGCGCATAAGTTCTTTTACCGAAACGTCCGATGCCTTTCCAACTCCTTTTTTATCTACGGGAGAATTACTTTTCAATGAGTTGCCGGAATCTTTTTCCTGCGCGTACAGAGGTATGACACTTACAAGAAAAGCGATGAGTATAAAACAAATATTTCTTTTCATAATTCTCCGCATATAACTGACCGGAATATAGCTATTTATAATTTCACGGATTTCTTTGTCTCGGCCATGGTTACCACCGGCAGTTTCATCTTTCCTTTTCCGAGAATCTCATCAACCAGTTCCTGTGCTGCCAGCCGGTATAAAAGCCTTACTTCTATTGATATATTTTTTGATGCCGTTGCCGGAAGCTTGACGATTTCCCTGAGGGACTCTCCGGGCGGGACCCGTTTATCCTTGAGTATCTCCCGGGCCTGTGCAATATTCCTAACAGGGTTCCCTTTTCCGTCACCGAATATGGTATTGTAGACAAAGGAACCGGCTGGAATATATCCGTCCCTGTTCAAACGTCCCGATTCATACAGGGTCTTGCCCGACGCGTCACGGATAATAATTTCAAGCCACATCTGACGTGTATCTGTAAGCCCCGTTGGCAGGTAATGTCCGGCCCCGGTATTTTTTATATCAAAAACAACAGTGCCGTTTTTCACCGCTGAATCATCTATGGTAAGCACAGCGGCATTTTTAAGCCGTTCCTCGGCCAGTTTCATTTTACCCGGATCATCATTGTGGGCCAGAAAGCTGTTGCCCCCGACGAAATAATGCGTGAAGATATGGGGCCGTTCCCTGGAACCCGACGAGGCCGTACCGGGATTCACAGGCCTTTCCGTCGAACCCGTGGCCGGAACACCGGGCCTCTGGTACATATGACAGCCCTGGCATGTTATTCGCTTTGCCGGGTCCTTCGAGTTAAAAGGACTGTTCTGCCATTCCTCGTAGGTGGTTTCAAGCTTGGTTCCGAAGACCACGTGACGAACATCATGACAGTTGCCGCAGATTTTTGCGTCTTCATGAAAGGCCGAATAGGCTGATTTATGATAATCGGACTCCGAATCCTTAAATGGGCCCCGCTTCACGCCAGGGTCGGCATCACCATGTCCCGGGTCAAGAACGATACCGTTATTGTATGGTTTGTCGGCTCCCGTAGCTGAATGGCAGTAGTCGCACTGAATGCCCTCGCTGGGTATGTCACCCGCCTTATTGAGGTCATCGGAGGTTTTCAGGGGAAAGCCCGTAACAACGCCGATAGGAGTGTGGCACTTAACGCAGGATTCCGCCTCGGCCATTTCATCTTTCGAGGAAAGTCCTTTGAGATAGTATTTGGCCACGGCATTATACAGTTCATCAGTATGAGCCTGGTTATGCATGGAGTTTTTCCATTGGGCGTATATGGTATCATGGCATCCTCCGCAGGTTTCGGCGGAAATAAACCGGGAAAGCTCGAAGTGCTGTTTTTTTGCGCAGGTGATGAAGGCACCGGAAAATATCAGCGCCATTAAAAAAAAGAATGCCGTTTTACCTTTCATTTTCTTTACCTCTGATTTGGATATACTGTTCCCATTCCGGTTAGCCACATGCCGATGTATTGTGAAAACCGTGTAATTATTTATTCACGGTGCTATATCCGCATTGATTCAGTGTAGAATTCATTTGTTTTTTATCAAGCTAATTTTACATTCCATTATCATTATAAAGCGAAAATACATTCTATCGTGACGGGCAATCGGAGCAAAAGAGGGTTTGGCTTAAGGTGAAGAGGTGCGAACTGGTAGTCTATTCATTCTGACTGCGCGACCGGGCCTTCTCAATGAGTTCCAGGATTGAGGACACTTTATCCATGGGAGGGGTGAATATCTTTTCCTGCTCTTCAGAGGTAAAATGTTCATCCATGAAGGAGCGCACATCAATGGTTTCAAACCAGCAGTCCAGCACCTTCCTGCACGGCAGGCCATTCGCCACGGTCCGGCAGTACCGAAACTCGATATAATGCCCCAGCATGCGACAGTACCCTTTTTCATTATCATATTGCTCTATCATACGCTTCCCTTACTATGATTACTATGATGCAATTTCCAAAAAAGCCTTTGACTTCCATCAGGAATTTATCACCTGATTAAGCAAAAACCAGCCACAAGTCAGAGAGTACAAGGATGTACTCTCTGCTGGACTGCGGCCGAGGACAAGCCATGAAGGCGTCCGCAGGCCGCATAAAGCAAGTTACTTGCCGATAAAAGACAAAGCCCCTCGCGGCCAGCGAGCACGCGGGGGTCGTTAGGGGGTGGTCGTGCAACCACCCCCTGACATTCCTACCATTTCCCCGTTCTGTTTTTTGCTGCAACGGGATGATGGCTTATTTCCTTCAGGGCTGCGTCCACTTCATCCTGGTGCATGGCGTGGTCCACGAGAAGCCCCTGCATGTACTTATCATAACCGGCGAGGTCCATGAGCCCGTGACCGCTCAGGTTGAAAAGGATCACTCTCTCCTTCCCTTCCTCTTTGGCCTCCAGCGCCTTCCGTATCGTGGCGGCAATGGCGTGGCTGGTCTCGGGGGCCACTATGATACCCTCGGTCCGGGCGAAAATCATGGCCGCCTTATAGCATTCCATCTGCTGGATTGCCATGGGCGAGAGGAGTCCCTCCACTACCGCTTGAGAAACCAGCGGCGCCATACCATGATACCGCAGGCCACCGGCATGTATGGGCTCCGGCACAAAGCTGTGACCCAGGGAATGCATGGGCAGCAGCGGCGTCATTTTGGCAATATCGCCGTGGTCATAGACAAAAGGCGCCTTGGTCAGTGTCGGGCACGATGCGGGTTCCACTGGAATGATCTCTATCTTTGCGCCGTGAATCTTGTCATTGACGAAGGGAAACGCGATTCCCGCGAAGTTACTGCCACCGCCGGCACAGCCGATGACCGTGTCGACCTTTTTCACACCGGCTTTATCCAACTGCTTCTTCGCCTCGAGGCCGATGATGGTCTGGTGCAGCATGACGTGATTGAGCACGCTTCCCAGGGCATACCGTGTCTCCCCCGTTGTATCGGTGACGGCCGCCTCAACGGCCTCGCTGATGGCGATGCCCAGGCTTCCCGGCGTATCGGGATTCTTGGCCAGCACGTCGCGTCCCGCCTGGGTTTCAGTACTGGGACTGGGCACACACTGGCCGCCCCATGTCTGCATCATGACCTTTCTGAAGGGCTTCTGGTCAAAACTGATTCGCACCATGAAAACCTTGCACTCAAGTCCTACCAGTGAACAGGCGAAAGACAGGGCGCTCCCCCACTGCCCGGCTCCGGTTTCCGTAGTGAGCTTTTTAATGCCGAATTGCTTGTTGTACCAGGCCTGTGCCACGGCCGTATTGGGCTTATGGCTGCCCGCCGGGGATACGCTTTCATTTTTAAAATATATCTTGGCCGGAGTTCCCAGGTATCTTTCCAGGTGTATGGCCCGCTGCAGGGGCGTAGGCCTCCAGCGGTACAGGAGTTCCAGGACCGGTTCGGGTATATCGATCCACCTCTCCTGGCTCACTTCCTGTTCAATCAGGTTCATGGGGAATACCGGTGCCAGCTGATCGGGTCCGACAGGGTTTCCATCAGGTCCCAGGGGCGGAAGCATGGGTGAGGGAAGATCCGCGGCCAGGTTATACCACTGCCGTGGCATCTCATCTTCGTTTAAAAAAATCTTATACATGTCAAATCTCCTTAAATGTTATAATTGGCGTTTCCTTAAATACTACGGCGGACGAAACCGATTCTCTGTCGGGAAACCCCTCAGTTTTTATTGAATTTCTCGACCATTTTATCCATGGCCGAATCATTATCCCTCAGTTCCTTCGAGCCGCGTGTTATCTTGCAGAGGCTGACACCCAACCTTTCCGATATCTTCCGTTGACTCATCCCCGTTTTGAGAAGTTTCACGATTTCCCAGCGGGACGATATCTCCTCGATTTCATTGCCGGTCAGAATCGATTTCAGGAACTCCTCCACCAGGTCCCTGTCCTTCGTGGCTGCCAAAACGGTCGCTATTTCATCAAGACGATATATCTCTTTCATAGTTGTTCAGCTTAACCCGGACATTTATTGGCCAACGTTTCTATCAATAGAAACGTTTCTACCTATAGAAACATTGACAAAACCGGTGTTATTTTGTCAATATTTTTTTGCGTCAAAAATACATTGAAACGCGCCATGCTGGAGCAATAATAATCGTGAGAATGATGCTATCAATTCATTCCTCCGGAACATCCTTTTGATGAAACAATTATTGACAGGGAGACCCGTACTGATATCCTGTGCATAGGATAAGAAAATGAACCGGATCAGATTACAGACCATAGCCTTCATAATAATCATGGCGGCATCATCGCAGTTCTTTTGCAGGGCCTCATCCCCGAATGATGTAACAGTTACTTTTGCCGGCGATATAATCATGCATATCCCGGTCAAGAATTCGGCTTTCCAGCACAATAACAGTGCCGATGGGGGCAATGAATCGCTGAATAACAATGGATTTGATTTCCTCTTCGAAAAAATACGCCCGGCCATGCAAAAATCCAATATTGTCCAGGGAAACATGGAATTCCCCGTATCGCCTCCCTTTCAGAGCAGGCCCTGGATTTTCAACAGCCCTCCCCATGTTCTGGGGGCCCTTAAGAACGCCGGTTTCACCATGGTGACCATCGCCAACAACCATATCCTTGACCAGTCCATACAGGGCATGGGCGACACCATGACGTACCTGCGGAAGTACGGGCTTGACTTCGTCGGAGCCCATACCGGTGAAGAGGAATCACGCGCCGGATTGGTCCGGGAAGTAAGGGGAATCCGTATCGGTTTTCTCGCATATACGGGCGTGCTGAATTACGGCATGCCAGTGAAAAGAAAGACCGGTTACCTGAACTGGTTTTATGACAGGGAAAAAATCATCGGGGACATCAAGGCCATGCGAGGGCGCTGCGATTACCTTGTCATGACCGTCCATACCGGGAATGAATACGCCACAACTCCCCTGAAGAGAGACGCGGAGCTGATGAAGGAATATCTTGAAACGGGCGTTGACTGCATAGTGGGCCACCATCCCCATGTACTGCAGCCCGTGGAAAAAGTCCAAACGAGCGACGGCCGGCAGTGCTTCATATTTTACAGCATCGGAAATTTTATATCAAACCAGAGCAGCCAGGTTACCCTGCCCGGCGCCGCGGGTGCTCTGAGCACCCGGGATGCAGTTCTTATTAATCTCTACCTGAACAAAAATGACGAATCTGTTGCGGCCCGCTTCAGTATCGTCCCCATTACCACCATCAACCTGCGCAATCCAGTCACGGGCAAAAGACAGATTCAGACCCGTCTATTTATTGATGAACTCAATGAAAAAAAGTCTTTACTTACTGGCCTTTCCGGTGTACAACGAAAGCAGACAGAGAAAGAAATAGCCGATCTGAAAAAACGCCTCAGGACCATGCGGACGGTTCTTTTCAATAACAGCGTCCTCACCGATATTGACATGCAGGACGACAGCGGAGAATAGTATGGCCAAACCTTTTTCCATGACATACCGGAATAAATTCGATTACAAAATATTCGATCTTACAGGCGACATCGATTCCAATGATGCGGTCCATATTGAAGCCTCCATCAAAGAAGTTAATCCTGAGATCAATCAGGTGATCCTGAACATGGAGGAAGTGGGATACATCACCGGAACGGCCCTCAATTACCTGATGAAGCTGAACAAGGAGATGCCGGGCAACATTTTTATCATGAACGCCAACCAGGACCTGATTCAAATATTTAAAAGCAATAACGCGGCAAAATTTTTCAACTTTATCGTCAACGAAAATCTGCTCATGGAAAAGCAGAAGAAAAGGCAGCTCAACGATCTTCTTGATATCGCCGATGATTGATAAATTCACTGCACAGCGCCATGGTCGATGAGACCCGGTTCCCTATGAGGTAATCAGGAACATCCGTACCGGAGAGAAGCAGGTAGGGACATATCTCTCTCGTGAGCGTTTCAGGGAATCTCCCGCTCCCGGCGAAAGACCGGCTCTCCTTCACCAGTTCCCGCAGGGTAAGATTGAATTCCTCCTCATCAAAAACAAAATCCCCGGCATGGTTGTATATCCGCATCTCCCCGGTTATAATTACGGGAAGATTTCCCTGTTCAACGGTGACCTGCACCGAGTTGCCGAAACCGACCGCGTCACGGATATCGATGATGCCCGCCTGGCTCTCTTCCAGGCCCAGTTCCTCGCATAGCAGGGTTTTTTCCCTTTTCGCCAGTTCGATGTTGATGCCCGCCATGAATATTCGGACACCCGTTATTTTACCTTCCCCTTCCCTGATCAGGGATGGGGCCCGGTGCGGTTCAGCGGGATATATCTTTGCCTCCAGGGAACCGCCGCCGGCGCCGTAAAAACCGAAACGCTGCAGAAGAACGCTCCCGTAATGACCCGTGGCCTCCAGGATTGCCAGGAAGGTTTCCTTCATGAATGATGTGGGGAATGACCAGGGGCTGTGGGTCACGCCACGGCACAGCAGAACGGTCCTGGATTCACGGTAAAAAAGCATGGGCATGAGAAGCAGAACCATATCCACGGCCGATGAAAATTTTCCAGTGTCAATATCAATCCGCCACTGCTGAAGACGGCCCGGTGTAAAAAGCAGGTCATCGGCCTCGCAGGACAGCAAACCGGCGCCCGAGGCGGTAAAAAAAGCCTCCATGTCACGGTACAATGGAATGAATACGGGATTCTCCTCGAGGAAACGGCAGCCCTGGGAAATTCTCACGGGCCGCTGCTGCAGGAGCGACAGGGACAGGCTCTGCCTGATGTCGATCCAGTCGAGGCCGGGGATATCTACGTTTACCTGGTCCATGGCGCGGGAGATTCGACGTCAGGCTACACCGGGCGTTCCATGTACGGCTTAAGGGCCGCCGGTATCTCGATCTGTCCGTCGGCGGTCTGATAATTTTCCATGACTGCCGCCAGGGTCCTGCCGGCGGCAAGGCCCGAGCCGTTCAGGGTATGAACATGCTGGGGCTTCGAAGCCTGGTCCTTTTTAAAGCGTATGCGGGCACGGCGGGCCTGGTAGTCGAGAAAATTGGAACACGATGATATTTCCACGTAGCGGTTCAGCCCCGGCATCCAGACCTCTATATCGTAGGTCTTGGCCGACGAGGCCGAAGTATCACCGCTGCACAGGAGCACGACACGGTAATGTATATTGAGGCGCCGGAGTACCTCCTCGGCGTTAGCCGTAAGCTTCTCGAGCTCATCAAAGGAAGTTTCGGGATCAACGAACTTCACCAGTTCCACCTTCTGGAACTGGTGTACGCGGATGAGACCCCGGGTGTCCCTGCCGGCTGCGCCTGCTTCACGGCGGAAGCACGAGGACTGCATGGTCACATATACGGGCAGGTCGCTGCCTTCGATAATTTCATCGCGGTACAGGTTTGTCAGGGGTACCTCGGCCGTGGGAATGAGAGAGAGGCCATCACGGTCGATACGGTAATACTCGTCTTTGAATTTAGGATACTGCCCCGTCCCTATCATGCTTTCATCATTCACGATGAAGGGGCCGAATATCTCTGTATAACCGTGATTTTTTGTGTGCAGGTCCAGCATGAAGCTGATAATGGCCCGCTCCAGCTGGGCTGCCAGGCCCCGATACACATAGAAGCGGGCCCCGGCCAGTTTGACACCGCGCTCAAAATCCAGTATGTTCAGGTCAGTGCCCAGGTCAAAATGGGCCTTCGGTTCAAAGGAAAATTCCGGTTTTTTCCCCCATTCGCGCACTACTTTATTGTCAGCATCGTTTTTCCCCACAGGCACCGATACATCCAGCATGTTGGGAATAGACAGGTGCATGTCGGTGAATTGATCATTGAGTTCGTTTACCCGGTCGCCCATGGTCTTCAGTTCGTCAGCAATGCCCTGGACCTCCTTCATTTTATCCGAAGCGTCCTCACCGCGCGATTTCATCATGCCCACTTCCTTGGACAGCTTGTTCCGCCTCTCCCGCAATTCATCGGAACTGCTGATGAGCCGGCGACGCTCTTCATCCACCTTCACCAGTTCATCGATATCAACCACGTCGCTCATGTTTCTTTTCATCAGGACATCACGGACCGTATCGATTTCATCACGGATTATTTTCGGATCTATCATCGCTCTTACCTCAACTGTTATATCAATGTGCCGGAATAACGGAAAATCCCCGCCGGCGGGGAAAGGAACACAACATGCATGCCTGTATGAACCAAAGAATAGGCCTGTCGGATAATTTGTCAAGAGGATATATGATTGCGTAATGAATGAAAATTAACTTGATTTGTCAGGGGCGGAAGATAGGATGAAACAAAAGGGAAAAAATATGTGGTCAGGGACGGAGTCGAACCGCCGACACGAGGATTTTCAGTCCTCTGCTCTACCGACTGAGCTACCTGACCACTGTTAAAAACAAAAACATAAATAATATACACCTGAAATATGTCAACAAGTAATTTAATAATAATTTTAGTAGCGATTTTTTTTTCCGCCGGCGGTGAAAAAGATACGACGCTGCTCCGGGAGTCGTGGCAGTATTACTTTGAAAAGGGAAAGCTGCAGTACCGCGCCGAGATGTTTGATTACTGTCTGGAGAATATGGACAATGCCCTGCGGAAAAATCCCCGGCTCTACGAGGCTGCCAATATCATCGCCCTGATCCAGGACACCCGGGATAAAAAATTAGTTGCGCTGGAATACTTCACCCGGTCCCTGGCCATAAAACCGGACCAGCCCGAGATTCATTACCGCGCCGGCCTGCTCCATGAATACTTTGCCGATTACGATAAGGCCTTTGAACATTTTCAGGAAGCGGTGCGTCTCGATACCGCCCATGCGCGGGCCCATGCCTGTCTTATCCGTCACTATCTTCGCAGACAAAACAGGCTGAAGGCCGACGAACATTTCAGGCTTAGCAATACCGTGGGCGAAAAAAACGGCCGGGCTCTGTACCTCCAGGCCGATGCTGCCCGCCGCAGGCATGAGAATGAAAAGGCAGTGTTGCTTTACAATGAAATTATCACCGCCTATCCTGCCTGGATCGAAGCGTACCTTGACCTCTATGAACTGCATCGTTATCTGGGCCGATATGACAGGGCTGCCGAGACCCTGGAAAAGCTGGTCTATGTCAAACCCGATTACGGGAAAGCCCACCTTTTCCTGGCCAATCTCTATTTTACAAGAAAATTGCCCGGCAGGAGCAGAAAATACTACCTGGAAAAATCCATCATGCATATACAGAAAGCACTGGAGCAGGACCCCAATGATGCCGAGTCCTATCATCTCTTGGCCGAACTGCAACACTATATGGGTAATGACATGGACGCTGAAAAGTCGAGGATCAAAGCCCACGAACTGGAGACGAAAAAGTGATTCAGCGGTTGACAGGGCTGCCTGCATCGCCTATACTGTAAAAACAATTAAAGGGAAACCATGGAAAAACTGAAAAAAATTCTGCAGTCACGTATCTTCCAGGCCGCGATCATAATACTGGTACTGTTCATTATAGCTGTAATCTGCACAATCACGCAGTCGCGCACCTGTCTTGTTAAAAACAGCGAATCGCAGTATTACCGGGCCCGGTCCCTCTTTATCATGGGCAACACCCTGGTCTGCCGCAAGGGCACTAGCGAGTATAATAAAAGAGAGGAGGCACTGTCAGGAGAAACGGGCTTCACTCTCACCCTTGTGAACCTTAAGGATATAGCACTCATTGAATTCATGCCCGACGAGGAACAGGCGGAGGAAGCAGGGCCTGTCCCTACCCGGTTTCTGGGGTCGTATAATATCATTGTAGCCGCCCACCAGGGTTTCCTCTACCTCTGGAGCAAAGACGGCCGCGCCTATGGCTCCATCCGGTTCCCCCACTGGGGTCGGGGCGTTGCCGAACCCCTGAAGGGCGTCTATATCAGCAGCAGCGGCAATATCCGCTTCACACGGTCCGTTACCACCAGGGCGGAACAGTCGAGAGTTGGTTCCTCAACCTATTTCACCCAGGGTTATTACGGCAAATACTATAAAAACGGCAATTTCATCAAGGGATTTTATACCCGCGAAGGACATCGTGGACTCTGGGAGGCCGTACGAAAAAAATAAAAAAATTCCCCGCCATGGTTGACATTTTCATAAAAATATGGCATATTTAATTCGATATTTATCAAATTGTTAAATTTTTAAATTATATGGATATTAAAGAACTATCAAAAGCCCTGAAAGCCCTGTCCCATCCCCATAGACTGGAATTATTTATGGAGATAGCACAGAAGGAAGATTCCCTGTACGACACGGAATGTGGTCAGTGTCTTGTGTCCGATATTATTGGATCACTGAATATTGGTGCGCCTACCATTTCCCATCACATTAAGGAGCTGGCTAACGCGAACCTTATCACAACCGAAAGAAACGGCAAATTTCTTTCGGCGCGTATAAACAGGCCTCTCCTTGAGGAAATCATCAGGGCTCTTACCGTAGAATAGGTCTATGCATTGATTTTGCGGGTGATAAACAAATCACCTTTTTTTAGGATTTCACAATTCGATATTTATCGAATTTTATGACTTTGCAAGTTTAAAAACAATCTACCGGAGGTACACCATGAAAAGTTTCAACCTGGATATTATTATGGAAATCCTGAAAAATCCCGCTCTTTATACACTGGAAACAGTGATCAAAGCCATGGCGGAGATACGTGAAGCATCACCGGCACCACGTAGCTGAACAAGGAAGATATCACATTCTAGAATAATATATTAATCTGACAAAGCAGGGGAAAAATATGAAAAATAATTTTGATGAGAAAGAAGCTATAATGAAACGATATTCCTGCCGCACCTATGAAAAAAAATCTATCGAGCCGGCCACGGTAGAGGAACTGCGATCATACATTTCCTCCCTTGGAAACGGTCTCTTCGGCAGTGACATTCGATTTGACATAACCGCATCGGTCCCCGGCGACAGTGAAAACCTCCGCGGACTGGGCACCTATGGCTTTATCAGAAATCCCGCGGGATTTGTTATTGGCGCCATGAAAAAAGGAGATCATAACCTGGAAGACTACGGATTCCTCATGGAAAATATCACCCTCAAAGCCGCATCATTAGGACTGGACAGCTGCTGGCTCGGCGGTAGTTTCAGCAGGAGTTCCTTTGCCGGGCGGATCAACGCCGCCGCCGATGAAACCGTCCCGGCCGTTCTGGCCATAGGATATGCGGCTGAGAAAAAGCGTGTTATCGAGCGGGTTGCCCGATGGAAGATGGACGCCGATAACCGGAAGGCCTGGCAGAGAATCTTTTTTCACGGCGATTTTTCAACACCGCTGACTGTTGATGAGGCGGGAATTTACCGCGAGGCCCTGGAATTCCTGCGCATGGCGCCCTCGGCAGTGAATTATCAGCCATGGCGTATTTTAAAGGAGCGGGATAAAAACCGGTTCCACTTCTACCTTAAAAGAACAAAAGATTATGATGAAAACTCCTTCATGGTGAAGTCCGATCTGCAGCGCGTTGACATGGGCATCGCCATGAGTCACTTTGAAGCGGGAGCCGGGCTTCATGGGCTGAAGGGAAAATTCAGTGTTACCGACTCCCCGGTACCGGGTAAAGAAACACCCTTCATCTATACAGCCACATGGAAAGAAGCGCGTTAAATTATCCTTCCTTCTGAATCTTCAGTTCACTTGCGGGGCCGTCACACCAACCTGGTTTTGACGGCCTTTTTCATTAATGAAACCGTTATTCTGAAAACATCGTTAAATTTTCATTGACATATTACCTGCAGATCAAGTTGTATTATAGTTAATACATTAATACATTGTTTCCGCGTTTCATCTTCCCGGAAACACCTTTCTCATATAAATAGAGGCATAAGCGTCCAGGACCTGACTTCATCATCAGAGGATCGAGCTATGCCGAAAGGGGGTAATGTATTACACAACTAAATAAAAAGGATGGCTATCGTATGAATGTTGTAAAAAACACTGCACCCGTCATGCCCCGCTGGATTCCCCTGGTAGGCGGCATTCTGGGAAGCACAACCTGTGGAGCTCTTCTGTATGCCTGGAGTGTCTTTATCAAACCCCTGAACGCCGAGTTCGGCTGGGACCGGGCCGATATCGCCCTGGCCTTCGCCATTGCCTGTCTCGTTTTTGGCCTCATGACTTTCCCGGCCGGAAAATTGAGCGACCGCTTCGGTCCCCGAATCGTAGTCATAACGGGCGGCATCATTCTCGGAACCGGTTTCGTTCTCTCCGGTTATATCCAGACGAAGTGGCAGCTCTATCTTACTTATGGACTCATTTCCGGCTTCGGCGGCGGGCTCATTTACCTGCCGCCTATAGCAACGGCCCCCAAGTGGTGGCCCGATAGAAAGGCTCTGGCCACGGGATTCGCTGTGGTGGGACTGGGATTGGGCTCCTTTATCATGGCGCCGCTGGCTACATGGATCATTGAAAATATCGGCTGGCGATATGTCTTCATCTATGTGGGGATTGCCATGGGCATCATGGCGGTGATAGCCGCCCTCTGTCTCCAGGTTCCGCCGGCAGGCTGGAAACCCGCGGGATGGACGCCGCCTGAAGGAGAGAACAGCCATGAAAAGAGCGTTAGCCGGGACTTTACACATAAAGAAACCTACCGCACGCCGCAATTCTGGCTTCTCTATGCGGCCTATTTCTGCGGCTCCTTTGCCGGACTCATGGTCATCGGCCACATTGTCGGCCACGGGCGCGATCAGGGGCTGGAGCCCATGGTTGCAGCAGGAGCTGCCAGCTGGCTTGCCATAACCAACGCGGCGACACGGATACTCATCGGGCAGGTGGCCGACAAGGTGGGCTCCCGGGCCAGCTTCATAACGGTTTTTATTCTCCAGGTTGCAGCCATGGCCCTTCTCTATCCTTCGGGGCAGGCATACTGGTCACTCTGGGCCGTGGCCGCTCTCATTGGTTGGAATTACGGTGCCATGTTCACGCTCTTCCCGGCAACATGTCTCCAGTATTTCGGACAGACTGCCCAGGGATCGAATTACGGCCTGCTCTTCACGGCCTGGGGACTGGCCGGCTTTGCCGGCCCCTATGTGGGAGGATGGCTCAAAGACTCCACAGGGACCTATTCGGCGCCTTTTATCGTCGGCGCCGTCGTGGTGGCCTTATCTGTGGTGATTATTGCCCTTATAAGGCCGCCGGAGAAAAAACCCATCTAAGGGAATTCTTTGATGCGGGCAGGAGATAAATGCCGGCGGTTACTTTTTAATATTGATCCTGAACCTGTCATAGAGATTGTCGACGATTTTTGACACCTCTTCATTCATGACATTCTGATCAGCGCCGGCACTCTTATCCCGTTTCAGGACAAGGTTTATTATTTCACCGGCTACTTCATCATCCATGTGCCGGACGACCTCGGCAATTTTAGTAAAATCTATGTCCAGATTAAAATTGTCCTGTGTAGGGCGTATACCCAGACCTATGAGTGTCAGAAGTATGGCCACATGGTAATAACGTTCGACTTCTCGCTTCTCTTTTTCCAGCATATTGATATTCCGGACCAGCACCTGCTCGGAATTTTCCAGGCGCTCTATCAGGCTCTGGATCAGCCGCTGGGCGAATTCCACGTTGTTGATGATGAGGGCCTTCATATTATCCCGGCCCGCAACAGCAATTATGCAGTCCGTAACGCACTTTGCCGTTGTGGCACGCACCGTATTGCTGATAATGGACATCTCACCGAAAACCTCTCCGGCATCGGCAGTGTCCATGGTGATGATTTCCCCCGTGTCCTTTGTCTTATACAGAATCACCTTCCCCTTCTTGAGAAGATAGAAATGATCGCCGCGGTCGCCCTCTTTGAAAACGATGCTGCCGGCCTCAAACAACCTGTCCTCCTGCATGGTGGATATGGGCCGCATGAAAAGCTTCCTGGTATGCTCGAAGCCCGGCAGCCTGAGGAGAAAAATGATACCCTTCCTGAACCGAAAGAGGTTGTACCGCACAATGAAAAAACGGTAGTGCAGAGTGGGAGCCTCGATGCGAACGATCGTTCCAATGGCCTCCTGCCTGTTGGTATGATTTTCCCATGCCACCACGCCCTGCACCTCACGTGATGTGGAACCGGGGAATTCAAAGGTCATGTTCAGCACAGTGCCTGCCTCCATGGGCTCAGCCGTGCGCAGGAAGCAGTTTACGGAAGTTATATCGTAAGTTATGAAAACCTCATCCATCTCATGTTCACGACGCACATCCACATCGGAAATAACGGGCATCTTGATTTCACTTTTTTTGAAAAAGTTGGGGTTCACGGCCCCCACCAGGATCATGATTATACTGATGGAGCTGGGGAATATGCCCAGCAGGATGATCTCCTCCTCCCTTCTCATGGTTATCTGGAGCATGTCCATTATCTCTCCACGATAGGACAGTCCAAAAATGGCCGCGATCATGAAAAGGAAAACAAGAAATATTCTTATATACCCGGGTCGCCATACCAGCATACTAACATCTTCCGTACCGGGCATTCCCATGGACTGCAGTATCCATCGTTCATAGCGGCGCTGTCTGTTTATGGTAAGCCATTCCTCCAGCCGCAGGTTGAAGGCCCCGAGCATTTTCATGGGAATAATGGTCTGCGCTTTGGCCAGGTAGAATTCAAGGAAGAGAACCATGACGATGAGAAGCGGTGACACGGAAAAGGACAGGGCGCCCCCCATGATGAGGAAGCTGTCGAAAATACCGTGCAGCATCACCGGGAGCAGAAAGGCCTTGAGGGAAAAAACGAATTTATACATGCCGGTACTGCATATCCTCCGCATGCCGCTATAATAGCCCATGATACCGCAGGTGGTGAGGTGAAGGGGCACGGTAAAGACAATACGGAGGATTATCAGGGAGTCACCGTAGGTGGCGGCATAAAAAATATTTTCCACCACGGAGAAACCGATGCCGTAAATCATGGCAGACAACGTGGCTTCCATTATTGAAAAATTCGGGAAATGTCGCTGGATAAGATATATGATTATGAAAGCGCCCGTCTTCTCAATCAGGGCAGCGCTGAAAAATCCGACAAAAAAGTCATCCTGGGGGGCCAACACGGGATAAACGATGGGCGCCACCACGACCAGTGCGAGAGCGAAGGCAATTCCGTATAAAAGGGATTCAACATGCTTTCCTATCTCGGGCCTAAAGGTAAAATACCTGTAGTAAATAAGATAGAATACCGGTACCGGAATCAGAGATAAGGCGATTCTATCCCATGCCATATTTTTTCAGACCCGCCGGTTTATTCGTTCCCCTGCTATTCCTGTTCGATTACGTCGGCAAGAGAACTCAATTCAAGAACGCGGGCTATCCGCTCGGAAAGGTGTATCAATTTGAGGGTCTTTCCCTTTTCTTTCAATATTTTGGAAATGGTTATAAGAACCCCGATACCTGAAGAGTCCAGGTACGTTACATTGGCAAAATCAATCACAATATTTTTTTCCGTTTCATTCACCACATCAAAGAGTTTTTCCTTCAACCCTTTCATTTTGATCATTTCCACATCGCCGTTTATGATAATGATAAGTTCCTGGCCGGAATCTACTGTTTGAATATCCATATTATTCTACCTCCCCTTCTCCCGAAAACAATTGCTGACATCCGGGACTACGCTCTTTTCTTGGGACACGAGACAAGAAAAGTCACTATTTGTCCATCATTAATTATAAGGGACCATAACGGTCTTTCTATTATAATCGTACAAAACGTGCTAATTTATAATGAAATAATTACCGGGAGACCTGGAGAAAATAAAATTGTTACAATGAGGGCCGATAGCGTATCAGCCCTGTGTTAATTTATCGCCCCTACGGGTTGACGCGACTGCCCCTTCGCGTCCCTATCGCGGGTGTGGCAGGGATTATCTGTGTTGACGAGGGGCGCGTCCGGGGTATTTTTATCTTGACTAAATCTAATCTCGTATGTAATTTATTTTCAGTAATAATAATTGGCACATGAGGTATATCATGAAATTTAATATAATTCTTGAACCGGCGGAAGAAGGAGGCTTTAACGTTTCTGTTCCGGCCCTTGATGGATGTTATACCCAGGGTGAAACGGAAAAAGAAGCGCTTGAGAATGCCAGGGAAGCCATTCTCTGTTACCTTGAAGGTCTTGAAAAAATAAATCAGATAAAATCTGCGCCGAAATCAATTATGAAGCAGATTGAGGTCAGTCTTTGAGTAAAACGTTTTCCGGCAGCCAGATTGTAAAAGCCCTCAGAAGAATCGGTTTCATCGTAGACCACCAGAAAGGTAGCCACATATTTATGCACAACCTGGAAAAAAATATATCTGTCATTATCCCGAATCATAAAGAAATAAAAAAAGGCACGCTCAATAATATAATCAAAAAAGCCGGAATTACCATTGATGAATTGAAAACATTAATTTAGCTCTTCCCCCTTCGTGCTGTTCAATATCCCCGTCACATACTCATAGAGGTTCACACCCTCGGAATAGACCTTGCCCCAGAACTCCTGTTCTTCCTGTTGCCGCTCCTCTTCATCCCCTCCCCTGGGCCGGTCATACACCGCGGGATTATTCCGGAACAGCGGATCAGCGGAGAGCCACCGCCCCAGCCAGCTTGCGTAGTACCGGGCCCCGAAGTAGTACAGGCCCGTGGCGTCGTCTTTCTCTTTGCCCGTGTACCGGTACTCCTTGAGTTTTACCTCTTTCTGTGCCGTGCCGGCCATGAGGCTCGTGTCACCGTAGGGAAAATATTCTTCATAGGAAATGATGCTTCCGGAATTGTCCAGTTCCAGCGAGGCGCTGTCCAGGTGGTTGGAGAATGGAAGTAACAAGTTGCAAGGCAAAAGGAGCAAGTCTGACTTTCTATTGTACCTTGTACCTTGTACCTTGTTACTTGCAACTGTCTTTTAGTATTCGGCGTTGTCGATGTTGTTCGTGCGTTGTAAAAGAACGGCCGAGGCGATGTTGTCCCGGTAGTTCCAGGTAACGTCTACCAGGGTCTCCAGGCTCGTGATGTTGCCATTCTGGTTATAGTAATCACTTATTGTCAAGCAGAAGGGCGTGTCCCTGCGGGTCCCGGCAGGGATCGCCGGTGTGGGGGTTATATGTGTCGAATAACGTCTTTGATGCGCTTTGAGGAAATTATTTTATTGTGATGAATATCCCGGCAGCATGAAAGCGTGCCGGAATACAATACGGTTCCCCGGTACAGGTTCCGGGATTGCGGAGTTACCTATGTCATGAACCGTGAGGTGACAGGCTCATTCTGCCTGTACAAACTGCTTCCCATGGATTCTGCCAGCCTGTTCAAAGTACTGTTTCTTATGAACATTTCTTTTAGCGCCCACAGCGGTCAGAAATGGATGATTTGTCGCTGCTATATTTACAACCCAGGCCGGAAGTGACCCTCCCATTTCGGCGTGCAGCCAGTATTTTACATATATTTTGTCATTTTCATATCTTTTGAATGTAAACTTGCCATGCATCTCGGGCATTCTCACGCAACCTGAGTCTTTTTTGTAATCGCTTTTCATTGAATCAATTGTAACCCAGCCGTCTCCCTTTTCGATATCCCACCATGACTTCACTTTTACCACCAGGTCCCTGTCGGTTACTACGGGCACATCGAGAACAAAATACATGTCGTATTCCCGTTCACTGTACTTTTTGATCACATAGAGTTCCTTGCACATGCCATACCATTCATGGTATGCATCACAGTCTTTCACGAATTCAACACCCACTTCAAAGGGAACGACTTCGTACCCGTCGGCATAGAGTTCCTTATAATCAGACCCCGGGTACGGCCTTGAATAGACCTTGACTCCCCTGGCGTCCTTTATCATTTTCCACGTGCCGTTGTCTCCGGCAAAACCCTGTAATGATATAAAAACAACGAGTAGCAGTATCTTACAGCAGATGATTCGAGATTTCATGGCCCCTTCCTCGCAGCGAAAAGCTGCTTTAATTGTAGGATATTTAAGGATCACGGCAAGAACCTAAAGGATACAAAAACAGGATTAAACCAGGAAAACAAAAGGCCTCACCCTCCCCCGCTTTATCGCGGTCCGGAAGCGTGAGGCCCGATATCTACACTTTTTCTATAAGCAGAGCGCCCGCATTACCAAAAG
The DNA here is from genome assembly GCA_002839375.1 of Spirochaetae bacterium HGW-Spirochaetae-1. Taxonomy (NCBI): domain Bacteria; kingdom Pseudomonadati; phylum Spirochaetota; species Spirochaetae bacterium HGW-Spirochaetae-1. Next base: position 498,795 of record PGXY01000007.1, read on the forward strand.
CGCCGCACAGCGATGCAAGGCCGTAGCGTGCATCAGGGAATTCTGTTTTCATCACGTTGAGCAACGTTATGATTATTCTGGCTCCCGATTGTCCCAGGGGATGTCCAAGGGCCAGGGCTCCGCCCCACACATTGACTTTATCAAAGGGTGCGTTTTCCTTATCCAGCTTGAGCTCACGGATACAGGCCAGGGACTGGCTGGCAAAAGCCTCGTTCAGTTCAATAGCACCTATATCCTTGGGAGACAGGCCCGTCTTCTGAAACAGCTTTTTAACCGCGGGAATAGGACCTATCCCCATTACCGTAGGATCACAACCGGCCAGAACACCATAGCTGTATTTGTATGAATACTTGAGTCCCAGTTCATCGGCTTTTTTCCTGCTCATCATAAGGATGGCGCAGGCCCCCTGTGTAAGAGGAGATGATGTAGCCGCAGTAACTGAACCATTGGGTCTGAAAGGAGTATTCATGGTTTTCATCTTTTCCCTGTCCATGACATCGCGGATCCACTGGTCGCTATCGATCATTTTTTCGTTTCCATCATCATCGAGTCCCTTGATGGGGATTATCTCATTTTTAAATTTACCGGCGTTACGAGCCTCGGCAGCTTTTTTGTTCGACCAGACCGCCATATTATCCATATCGTCACGTGAAATTTTGTACTGCTCGGCCACCTTTTCGGCCGTTGCACCCATAAGCAGGTCCGCCCCGTTATAAAACTGCAGCAGGCGCGGAGGAAAATTCATATTGGCTCCCATGGGAACCTTTTCCATATCTTCAACACCGGCTGAAATGATGATATCGGCCTCACCAGTCATGATGGCCCTGGCTCCGTGCATGGTGGCAGACATGCCCGATGGGCACTGGTTGGTGAGCGTATTGGAAGGCACTGTATCGGGCAGTCCCGCCGCAAGCCAGGCAAGCCGGCCTATATCATTCTGCATCCCCGACGGGTTGGCGCTGCCTACAAAAAGAGCGTCAACATCCGCAGGCTTGACCTTGGGATTGCGTTCAAAAAGTCCGGCATACACCGATGTCAGCAACTCATCGGGACGCAGGTTCCGAAACCAGCCCTTGTCCTTGTGGGCCCTTCCGTTTGGTGTTCTTGCACCATCAATAAATACACACTCTTGCATAATTATCTCTCCTTATAATCAAACCGCATTAATACGGCTGTTTGCAAAATCAATTCACATTTATTTTTCCGAGAAAATCATCGACCGCCCATTGTCTCAGAAGTTTCTTGTTTATTTTCTGGACCTCAGTCAAAGGCAGTTCATCGACAATTTTCAGATATTTTGGCAGGGCATATTTTGCTATTTTTGACTTGAGAAATTCCATCACTTCAGCCTCGGTGATAACCGCTCTGAATTCCTCCCGGGGCTGAATATATACGGCCACCCTTTCGCTCCCTTCACGATCAGGATCGGGTATACCGATAGTAGCAGCCATCTCCACGTAGGTATGACTGTTAAGAATATCATCAACCTCGCGCGAGTAGACCTTGTAGCCCGAAACGATAATCATATCCTTGGTCCTGTCCACAATGTAGAAATATCCCCGCTCATCGATTCGCACGACATCACTGGTATGGATATATCCATCTTCGTCAATTCCGCTTCCCGCATCAGGCCAGTAACCCAGCATGCGTTGAGGCCCCCGCAGGAGCATTTCCCCGGTTTTCCCCGTCAGCATCTCCTCCCATGACAATTCGCGCTGCGTATCCACATCAATTATTTTCACTTCCGTGTCGGGGAACGGAACGCCGATAGTCCCCCTTTTTTCCTTTGTTTTTTTGCCTTTTTTACCGCTGTTCGCCGTAAGCCTGAACTGCAGGCCGAGAATCTTCGTAAACATTTTCCCGAACAGGCGCGTACCCATCAATCGAATAAAAGTGTTAATCACAGGCCCGACTCCCGGAATACGCAGAAAATTGCAAACAATCATCAATGGCGTCCTTCCACCGATGATCCTGGTCAGAATGGAGGTATTGAGATGCGACACGGGCGACATCTCGGAAAGACCGTAACCTTCCATGATCCCGCCTCCGGTCTTCTCCTCGAACTCCTTCTGCGTTCCTTCGGCAAGGGGAGCCGATCCCGATATTCCCAGCATGGCGTATCCCTTAAGCTCTTCCCGGGCCAGATTCATGAACTGGACTGGCACGCCGATCTGAAGCACGGGGAAGTGTTCCTTTATCATGTCAGCCATTCCCTTTGTATCTCTTGGTTCGGGAACAAGAAGAAGATTGAAACCGTACAACATCATAGCATGCATGATAACGTGGCCATATGAATGGAAAAAAGGAAGAGAAAGGAGCACTGATATCCCGCCCCTTGCTACCAGACCGATCTGCCCCAGGGCATGAAGGTTCTGTACCGAATTGGCAAAAATATTCCGGTGCGTCAGCATGCACCCCTTGGGAACTCCCGTTGTACCGCCGGTAAATAAAAGCGTCTCTACATCATTCACCACATCGTATTCAACCTCGGGGGGTTCGGGAGAATTCTTTTTAATAAGCTCCGTCATCCAAGTTGTGAATCTCACATTGGCGAATTTGTATGTCTCCTCATATTCCTGAAGGTCTGCCAGAGTCGTTCCGTAATCATCGAGCTTTGTCAGAATAATAAAATCTATATCGATTCTTTTAGTAAGGATGGATATAACATCGACATGGCCGGCCATAGCTATTATTGCGCGCGGCGTCCCCTCCTTCAGTTTGTGTTCCAGTGTATCGGCTGGTTCAAGCGAACTGCAGGGGATATGCACAAGACCGGCCCGCGATATGGCATAGTCGGCAAGTATGAACTGGATGGATGTGGGAAGTATGGTGGCGACCCGATCACCTTTTTTCAGGCCCATATTAAAAAAAGCCGTAGCCAGACGGTCAACCTTATCCTTCAATTCGGGGTACGTCATCTTATAGCTTAACTGGACAAGTCCATTCTTCCTGTACTTTCTCGCATTTTCCGCAAGTATGTCATAGACAGGCTTGTCCGTATACGGAGCAAAAGTAGAAGGAATTCCCACCAATCGATATTCTTTTTTCCATGGTACATTCTTGGCGGCCATAACTTTCTCCCAAATGAGATCTTTATTTTTCGATACATATCCGTGCATTGCAGAACAATGCACAGACAGAGGTATCTTTATGACAAGATAAGGAAGAAGGGGAAAATCTTCCAGGTCTTCTATGAAAACAGGGGCTGCGTAGCCATGGCGAAACTCATATCGCCTTCAATCTTCATTGCACCGGACATGAAAAGATTAACGGGATTCGTGTCTTTTCTCATAAGAGCGGCGGTATCCTTTGCACTCATCTTGAATATTGAATGAGGCTGCTGTGCACCGTTGAGTACAGCTTCAATTTTGAAGGTGTAGCCGTCTTCATTGGCTATTTCTGCAGTAAAACTTCCCTTGAGAGAATTAAGGGCATTGTATTTTGATTTGTTGAGATCGCTCTGAAGACCGAAGAGCATGTCAAGATTCTGAGTCTGGATCATTTTGTTGAGGTCATCCTCGGTTATTTTGATATACATATTTGAGCCGGAAATATCTCCTTTGGTAAACAACAATGATTTTCCGTCCTTCAGCGTGTAAGCGTATTTTTCGCCGTTTACCTCAACAACCATGGATATTTGTGTACCTGAAAGTTCCTGAGCCGCGCTGTTCTTGGCGAGCAGGTCTTCCACTATGCCCGGCATAAGTTTTGAAAGCAGATCGGCAACGCTCGTATCCGCTGGTACTGTTGGTAGTGTAGCCATAATTCGTCTCCTCTGAATTTGATAATACTGACATGTCAGTTTCAGTAATACTGACATGTCAGTATTTTTTTCAAAGAAAAGTCAACAAAAAAATAATTTGACCATATTAATTTTTTTGATATTTCCGGGGATTCAGAATTTGCATATTACAAATATTCAAATTAGCATTGACATATATAAAATTTCTATGAAATTGACTTTTATAACTAATTATAATATTATACAAAACGTCCTATCCTATTTATTAAATATATAACAATCAACCAGAGGAATATCGGGGAATATGGAACGATCAAGTATAACACGGGCGAAAATACTGGACTGCGCCAAAAGGCTCTATTCACAATCGGGGTATCACGACACACAAATTTCCGATATAATACAGGACGTGAAGATCGGACGGGGAACCGTATATCAGTACTTCAATAACAAGGAACATATTTTCATTTCACTCCTGGAGCTTTTTTATGAAGAATGGGAAAAAGTAAGCTCGATTGATATCTCCCTGGAGGAACTTCGCAGTATGACTGCCCGGGATTATCTCCGAATCCGCCTGGGTCAGACCTTCAATTATTTCGACTCCGATCATGACAGGGCCAACATAATATTGAGGACCAGCCTTGGACTGGGCGGTCCCTTTGAAACAAAAGTATCACGCCTCGAAAAAAAAATTACGGTCAATATCACCAACGATCTGAAACTGGGCATCCGTAACGGCCACATACACGAAAACATCGACCTGGAGTTCGTCTCCAACTTCATTGCCGGCGCCATTTTCCGAACATCATTTCACTATTTCGTCAAAAACAGGAGCCCAAAAAAGGCAAAGGAGATGGAACAGATAACGGAAAAGGCCTTCAACATGGTGGCCCCCGCCATATTTATAAAAAGTAATTGACAAATTTATTTTAAGCTATATTTCGGTACTGACATGTCAGTTTCTATCATTTCTTTCCATCTCACCGGAGGTTTTTTATGTCGGAAAATATTATAAGCTTCGACCTGTCTGAAGAACAGGTCATGATGAAGGAAACAATAAGCCAGCTGGTCAAGAACAACATACTGGATAATGCCCACAATATGGATGAAAACAAGGATTTGCCATCGGAATTTCTCCAGAAATTCTGGGGCCTGGGCATACCGGCATCGAACATTCCCGAGGCATACGGCGGATTCGGCATGGACTCATCACCATCCATGAACGCCATTGTCCTGGAAGAGCTGGCATGCGGCGACATGTCCTTTGCCATCGCGGCAACCCTTCCCCTCTTATTCGCCCTGACTGTATCGGAAATGGGAACGGAGGATCAGAAAAGTAAATATCTCCCTTCGTTTTGTTCAGAAAAATATTTCCCTGCCACAGCGGCAGTCAATGAAATGCGTTTCGGTTTCGATGCCTCTCGACCCGCCACAACAGCGGTGAAAAAAAATGGTTCTTATATCATAAACGGCGGAAAATGTTTTGTACCGCTGGCGGATAGTGCTGAACTCATGCTCGTTGCCGCTTCCTGTGACAATAAAGCTGATCTCTTCATTGTCGAAAAAGACGCGCCGGGAGTAGCCGTCCAGGAACGGGAAAAAAACCTGGGACTTTATGCATTGGCCACCAATGAAGTTACATTCAAGGACTGCGAAATCCCCGCAGAAAACAGGCTCGGAGGCGATCAGGGATGCAACTTCAATCTCTTCCTGCAGAAATCACGGATCGCACTCTCGGCCATAGGCACGGGAATATCCCGGGCATCTTATGAGTATGCGAAAAGCTACGCAAGGGAACGCAAGCAATTCGGGGAGCCCATAGCCAGCAGGCAGAGCATCGCTTTTATGATAGCCGAGATGGCGTATGAAGTGGATGCCATGCGGCTTCTTACATGGAAAGCCGCTTCCGCCCTGGAAAACGGAAAAGACGCGCAGCGGGAATCCTATCTCGCCAAACTCTACGCCGGCGACATGACGATGAAAATTACCGACTACGGCGTCCAGATCCTGGGCGGGCACGGCTATGTCCGGGACCATCCCGTTGAACGCTATTACCGGAACGGCCGGGGGATAGCGATACTGGAAGGGATGGCCCTCGTTTAAATTATTCTTTCAGGAGAAAAACCATGATTAATCTGGAAACACCCGACTATATCAATAACATGCGCAGCAGCATGAACAATCTCGCAAAGGGAGTCCTTCGGCCCATCGCGAGAAAATATGATGAGAGCGAACACGCCTATCCCACGGAACTGGAAATGTTCCGCAACATCAAGGTGATGGGGCGTCCGAAAAAGAAGAAGGACGGAGAGCAGGCAAGCCCCGACAAGGGCAATGGCAAACCCAAGCGGGGCATGAACCTGGGAACCGTGGTAACTATCGAAGAAATGTGCTGGGGTGACGCAGGACTCCTTTTGTCCCTCCCCAACTCCGGCCTGGGCAACGCGGCCATAGCCGCCGTGGCCACGGACGAACAGCTTGAAAAATTCGGCGACAAATGGGCAGCCATGGCCATAACCGAACCCGGATCGGGATCCGATTCCGGCTCTATCACAACAACGGCAAAACTGGAAGGCGATGAATGGGTCCTCAACGGTGAAAAAATATTCGTCACCTGTGCAGACCGCTGCGATGTCGTGGTGGTATGGGCCACGGTGGACAAAAGTGCCGGAAAATCCGCCATTAAATCTTTCATAGTCGAGAAGGATCGCCCCGGATTCAAACTGGAACACCTGGAACACAAACTGGGAATCCGGTCCTCCGACACAGGCACCTTTGTCCTTGACAACTGCAGAATACCGAAAGGCAACATTCTGGGCGATCCCGAGGTAAAAACAAGCACCGACGGATTCAAGGGCGTCATGAAGACCTTCGACAACACCAGGCCCATGGTGGCCTCCATGGCCGTCGGCATAGCCCGCGCCGCCCTGGACTTTACCAGGGAAAAACTTGAAGAAAACGGATTCGTACTCGATTACAGTAAAAACCTCAATAACGTGAGCAGCATGGAAAAGGAATTCTACACCATGGAAGCGAACCTGGAAGCGATGCGGATGCTGACCTGGCGCGCGGCATGGATGGCGGACAATGAAAAATTCAACAACGTTGAAGCATCCATGGCCAAGGCCAAATCGGGAAGGTATGGCACGCTCATAACACAGAAGTGCTGTGAACTCCTGGGCCCCCTGGGCTTCTCTCAGCAGTACCTTGCCGAGAAGTGGATGAGGGACAGCAAGATAATGGACATCTTCGAAGGAACAGGTCAGATTCAGCATCTTATTATTGCACGCAACGTTCTGGAAATGTCCAGCAGCGAGCTAAAATAAATAGAGGCCTCTGCGGCCGCATTATCAGGGCAAAACTTTTAGAACTATAAGGAGTATACTATGGACGTCAGTAACGTAAAAAAAATTGCCATTATCGGATCAGGGGCCATGGGTCACGGCATAGCACAGGTGTGCGCCATGGCCGGTTACGAAGTGGTGATGAAAGACATCAAGCAGGAATTTCTTGACAATGCTGTAGTCAAGGTCAAAGAAAGTCTGCAGTTTCTCGTATCCAAAGGGAAAATGGCACAGGATCAGTTTGATACGATCACTACAAAGCTCTTGAAAACATCACTGGATACTAAAGAAGCAATCACCGGTGCCCAGATCATACTTGAAGCGGTTCCGGAGATTATGGACCTGAAGAAAAAGGTCTTTAAGGAGCTGTCAGATCTCGCTCCGGAAGATGTTATTCTGGTAACCAACACATCCACCATGAGCATCTCCGATATCGGGTCCGTTGTAAAAAACCAGGCCCGTTTCGCCGGTATGCATTTCTTCAATCCGGTAAACCGCATGAAACTGGTTGAACTGATCTATGGCGACAAAACCGATCATGCCACCATTGATCTCCTTTTTGCCGTCTCGCAGAAAATAGACAAGATACCCATCAAGGTACTGAAAGACCGTCCGGGATTCATCGTGAACAGGATAAGCGCCCCCAACCAGGCTCTCCTGAGCGCCATACTCGATGAAGGTAAAGTGAAGCCGGAACAGGTTGACGGAAAAATGAAAAAAATGGGAGTCAAAATGGCGCCCTTTGAAACGGCCGACTTTGTCGGTATAGATGTTTTCTGTCACACCCTGGAATATTATGAAAAAACCCTTTCACCGCAATACAAACCGGGCAAATTTCTCACCGGTCTTATAAAAGACAACAAGCTGGGGATGAAATCGGGCCAGGGAATTTATCAGTGGTCAAACGGAAAGGCCGCAATTCCTGAAGGCGAAGATACAGATGAAATAACGCCCATCCACTTCATGGCGATCCAGGTCAATGAAGCTGTGAAGGTCTTCAAGGAAGGACTAGCCGAATCGGTTCAGGCCATCGATGACGGTGTGAAATTCGGCATGAATGCCTTTGCCGGCCCCTTTGCACTGGCTTCGGGCATGCCGCCCCAACAGCTTGCCGACGCCCTTAATTATCTTGTGGATCGCTTCAAGCTTGATTTATTTAAGCCGGAACCCGAGATAATCGACGGCTCTTTTAAAACTTTAGGCCGATAAGGAGGGACGATATGTCCGACGCAATACTTTTCGAACAAAAGGACAACATCGGAATTATAACGATAAACAAGCCCAAGGCGAACCAGTTGAGCCATGAGGTCTTTGAGGGAATACGCCGACGCCTGGACGGCCTTGAACTGGACAAGAGTGTCCGCGTAGTAATCATAACCGGGACAGGTGACAAGAGTTTCTGTGCCGGTGCGGACCTCTCCAGCGGTTTCGGCGATTATAACGCCGTGGATTTTCTGAAGCGGGGACAGGACGTATGGAATAAGGTAGAAGATTTTTCAAAACCGATAATTGCCGCAATGAACGGACATGCCCTGGGCGGCGGTCTTGAGCTGGCAATGGCCTGTCACTTCAGATTTATGAAAAAAGGCGCGCGCGCGGGTCTTACCGAGACCAACCTGGGCATCATGCCCGGGTACGGCGGTACGCTCAGACTGCCGCGCCTTGTGGGACGGCCAAAGGCTATAGAGATGATGCTTCTTGGAAAACAAATAGAAGCGGAAGAGGCCCTGGCTATCGGGCTCGTCAACCGGATCTGTGAAGAGGGAAAACTCATGGAAGAATGCATTGAGTTTGCCACGGAACTGGCGGGGCGTCCTCCCCTGTCGGTTAAGGCTATTCTTAAAACGCTTTCTTTGAGCGCCTCGGTGTCACCTGAGCAGCAACTCAAGATTGAACGCGAGGAACTGGCACGTCTCTTTACAACCAAAGACATGCAGGAGGGAATGACCTCCTTTTTCCAAAAACGAAAACCCGAATTCAAGGGAGAATAACAGGCTGATAACAGCCCGCAGGTCAGAAAATTTTTTAGCTGTATCATATTCTATGAATGATTTTGCGACCCTGATAATGTGCATAATCACTTTTCCCCTTCTACATGATGCACTATGGACCTGCGGGCTTTTTTTAATGAATCCAGGAGTTACTATGAAATTTTCAATACTTCTGTATCTCTTTTATCTGCTTTTAAAAACCTTCTCATTTTTTTCCCCGTCATTTAAAAAACGGTTGCGCGAAAAAAATATTACGCTCCTCATAACAACGGAAAATCGTTCACGGAAGCGCTATTATATTATAGAAAATGGTCTGGTGCGTTCCGGGAAAAAAATTGTTTCTCATCCTGACATGTCACTCATCTGGAAGGACCACGAGACGGGATATGCATACATGCGATGCAGAAGCATAATGGCCTTCATGATGGCCATGAGAGAAAACAGCCTGAGACTCGAGGGGAAACCCCTCCCTTCACTCTGGTTCATGGGAATCATGGGTGAAATGGCTTCTCATTTAAAAAAATAATACGGGGATATCCGTTTTATGTTTCTTTCAGTCGCCAACAACATCATATTGTTTGCCGCTTCACTGTCCCTCCTGACATCCGTGGGCCAGCTGTTTATGCGGGAAAGAAGAGAAGAGAATGAAAACCTTTTTTTCCTCTTCTTCGTTCTGGGCGTCATTCTCATTCAATCCCACTCCATTATTACAGGGATAATGTACGAATATCCCGCGCTCTTCTTTCTGAATATGACCTTCATGTCGCTACTGGGCCCCATCCTTTTCAGGGCCTATTACTACGTGATTTTTCCCGTGACATCGTTTCGATTCAGGCACAGCCTGATCTTTTTCCCTTCCCTGGCAGTCCTTGCCGTCGATCTCCACTATCTTTTCCTGCCGGGAATGGAAAAGACCGCCATACTCCGGCATGTCCTCCAGGGATCGGCAACAGTCGCCTCGCGGGTATACCAATTCACTTACCTGCTATCATTGCTGGAAGCCGCTCTGCTTCATTTATATCTGCTCACGGTTTTAATCAGGGAGATGCGGGATAACCGGTACGGACGTATCCTCCTCATCGACATCACCTATACGGTGCTCTCTCTTGCTACATTTTCCCTTGCCTGCACCGGCATACTTCTGGGCTCCGTGCCCCTCATCCGTACGGGAAGTCTCATGGCCGCAACCCTCCTCATCGGCGCGTACCTGGTGGGATTCCGCTTTCCCCAGTTTCTCCACCTCTTTTTCGTGAGCGCCATGACGGGCAAACGAAACCGGTCGCTGACTTCAGGCATCGAGATCGACCGGGTTCTGGAACAGCTCATGAAAACCATGGAGGAGGAAAAGCTTTACCGCGAAGAGGATTTATCCCTGCAATACCTGGCCGACGAACTGTCCATAACACCCCACCAGCTTTCCCATATCATCAACGAAAGTTTCAATATGAATTTCAACAACTTCATAAACCGCTTTCGTGTCGATGAAGTGCGTCACCACCTGCTGGCAACGCCAAGACGTTCCATTCTTTCTATTGCCCATGAAGTGGGCTTTAACTCCAAGTCGGCTTTTTATGCCGCCTTCACCCATTTTACCGGAAAAACCCCCACACAATTCCGCAAAGAAAAACAGTCCGGACGGTTAAATTAATTTGTCCTGAATTATAATTCGGGGCGACAAGACCGAAAATATCGTCCTATCCTGTCTCATGTTACCGGATACCTCTCCCCTTTCAACACGGAGAGCACCTGCCACTGGCACAAAAACATAGAGAAAACAGGAGTTTACCATGCAGGAGATTACAGGCACCAGCAATAAGATTCTTGAAGTTGATCTCACCATGCAGACATTCACCGTTGCCGATATCAGCGATAAAGACCGCCGCATGTACCTGGGCGGCAAGGGCATAGGCCTCAAACTGCTCTATGACCGGCTTCAGCCCGGCATTGATCCCCTGGGCGAGGATAATATATTCATACTCGCCATGGGCGTATTCATGGGCACGGGAGTGCCCTGCTCCGGCCGGTTCGAGGCCATTACCAAGTCACCCCTCACGGGTACCATGGTGACCGCGTCATGCGGAGGCCCCTTCGGTATGGCGCTCAAGACATCGGGATGGGACGCCATGGTGATCCGGGGGAAAGCCAGGAACCCCGTTTATCTTGCCGTGGATTCAAAGGGTGTCCGGTTTAAACCAGCCGGGAGCATCTGGGGGAAAAACACTGAAAAGGCCGAAGAGCACCTGCTGAAAGAAGGATCGGGGGCCATGGTCATAGGCCAGGCCGGCGAAAATCTGGTGCGCTATGCCAACATCCGTTCCGGTCACCGTTTCCTGGGAAGAGGCGGCATGGGCGCGGTCCTGGGGTCCAAGAACCTCAAGGGCATCGTGGCCGCGGGAAAGGAATTTAAAATGGCCCCGGTCAATGTAAAAAAGTTCGAGAAATTAAACAGGCAGTTTCTGAAATACATCAACCAGAACGCCATAACGGCCGGTTCCTTTCGTTCCTACGGAACTAATGCCAACCTTAACCTGTCCAACGCGGCGGGGATATTACCGGTGAGAAATTTCACCGGCGGCACACACGGCTCGGCTTACAAGATTTCCGGCGAGGCCATGGCCGAAAATTTTAACACAAAGTTCGATACCTGCAAGCCCTGTTCCATTCTCTGCGGCCACAAGGGAACCATCGAAGGAGAAGAACGCCACATTCCCGAATACGAAACCATCACACTCCTGGGCTCAAACCTGGAAATTTTCGATCCCGTACTCATCTCACGTTGGAACGAACTATGCTCGGAGTACGGCATGGATACCATATCCACGGGCGGCACCCTGGCATGGGCCATGGAGGCCACGGAAAAAGGCCTCATTAAAACCGGCCTGAAATTCGGAAATCCCGACGGCGTATCGGAGATGATAAAAGATATCGCACTGCGAAGAGGTATCGGCAGGGACCTGGCCCTGGGTTCGGCCCTGGCCTCAAAAAAATACGGGGGTGAGGATTTTGCCATGCATGTCAAGGGCATGGAACTGCCGGGCTATGACCCCAGGGGATGTTTCGGTCAGGGGCTGTCCTATGCCACGGCAAATCGCGGCGGGTGCCATTTATCCTCATACGTTCTGTCCCTGGAAGCCTTCCTGGGAATGGCCGATCCCCATGCCCTGCGATGGAAACCCTTCATGGTTAAATTCCTCGAGAACACCTTCGCCGCCGTGAACTCGCTCCATATTTGCCAGTTTACGGCATTCGCGGTATTCCTTGAACCGCCTCTCATCAAGGCAACACCCACTTTTCTTATAAAAATACTGAACCAGAATATTTCCCTGCTGGCCCTGAACCTCATGGATGTAAGCCTCTGGCCCGAACTCTGGCATGCTATTCTGGGCAAGCGATACATACCCTACCTGAGTATGCTGAAGTTCAGCAAAGCCGGTGAACGGGTCCACGTTCTCGAGCGTTACATGAATACCCGCGAGGGAATATCCAGAAAGGATGACACCCTCCCCCGCCGTTTGCTTACCGAGGGAAGGAAATGCGATGCCGGAGAGAAGACCGTGCCGCTTGAGCCCATGCTGAAAAAATATTACCGTCTGAGGGGATATGATGCCAACGGCATTCCGAAAAAACGTACCCTCCGCCGTCTCGGCATTACCGTGCAGTAAAATGACATCTTTCCTCGTCGATATCGACGGGGAAATGAACAGCATATTGTGACTTTCATACAGGAGAAGGATGAAAATGAAATTATTCGATTACAGATTTTTCAGTCATTCCAAGATAGTATCGGGCAGTTGCGCATTGGAGACCATTCCGGCTGAACTGGAAAGCTATGATGCCCGCAAGCCCCTGGTGATAACGGGAAAAGACATCACACGTCGCGGCCTGGAGAAAAAACTGATCAGGGCCTTTTATGATTCGGGTTTTCCTCTTGGCGGGATATATGATGAAGTGCGTGATTATGCCGGTATAGGCCTGGCACAAGAAGCAGCCCATCTCTTCAGGGAAAGAGGCTGTGACTCTCTCATTTCCCTCGGAAGCGGACCCATAACAGATACTGCCAGGGCAGTCAACATCCTTGTATCCGATGCCTCCGGTGATCCTTTCAGGTTTTTCGACGGAACGCCCCTTGCCATAAAAATGAAGCCCATGGTTCTCATTCCCACCTGCTGTTCCGGCGGGCTTGAGGCCGGAAATATCATCACTCTGGACAACCGGCAGTTTCAGTCCGATTCACTCTATCCCGATGTCGTTATCCTGGACAAGCGGATGACTCCCGCCTGTTCATCGCGATGCGCCGCAGAGTCGGCCGTTTTGGCCATGGACAATGCCATCTCAGCCCTCATGGACAGTAAAAGCAATCCCATGAACGATGCCTTTATACATGCATCACTTCAGTTCATATCACAAAACCTGGCAAAGTCAATGCGGCGGCCCAAAAATAAAAAGATCAGTCTTGCCATGGCCAATGCCGGGGTTATGGCCGGAATTGCCGCATCAAATGCAGGGCCCGGCCTGGTGCGGCTCCTATCCGAAGAACTATCCCGCTCAACAGGCCTTTCCCGGGGCGTGTTCACGGCGATGTTGCTTCCGTCAGCACTTGTTCACCGGGAGCAACAGCCTGACCCCCTGAACGGTGATCTGCTGCTTGCGCTGAAAGGCATGGATGTCTTTTCTGGGACGCCGGAAAGGAAACGGAGCAGCAGAGGTATCGAATCCGCCCTTGATCTTATCGGCATGACAAAAAAAATAATTCCTGAAACCCTGTCCGCATTGAACATTCCTTACTACAAGCTTGAAGATGCCGCAGAAAAAGCGGCAGCCAGGAGCCATAAAACCTTCTCCAGCGAGGACTGTCTTGCCGTTATGGGTCTTAGCCGGCAGGTAAGAAAATAGCAGGGAACGCAGAAAAAGGAGTTTGATATGAATATAAACAAATACCCGGAAATACAACCGAAACAAAAAATTATAAAAAAGATTTATATCTTCATCATGCTTTTTATAGTGGGCCGCGCCATTGAGGCAGCGGCAAAAGTGGACAAGACCGTGAAGGATATCTTCAACGGCCTTCCCGACGATTTCATCTTTTATCTCGGGGTCAATCCCGGCGGCCCCTACATGGTTGTGGGCAAGGAAAAGGACGGAACGGTAAGATATCTTGGGTGGAAACTTTACGGTAAAAAAATCAGTCTCGCTATGAGGATCAAGAACGTCGAGTCCGCCATCAAGGTCTTCACATTTCAGGAATCCACGGCCCTGGCTTACAACTATGACCGTTTTATCGTTGAAGGAGACCTGCCGCGGGCCCTGGCCATTGTCAGGGTACTTGACATCGTTGAGGTCTATCTCCTGCCAAAAATAATCGCCCGGCTTGCCGTTAAACGATATCCTCACTGGTCCGAAATGTCCCCGGTGATAAAGTATACGGGCAGGATCAGAATTTATGTCAAATCATTCACCACGGGCCTGGTCAGGGTCATACTTCAGAATTTATAAAAGGGGGAGAAATATTATGATAATGCCGGATTTTTACGATTTCTGCTGCCGTGTCAGAACAGTTTCAGGGAACAAGGCCCTGGAAGAAATACCGGGCCTCCTGGCAGGAATGAATTCCCGCCGCCCTTTGATCATCACCGATAAGGGAGTGGAAGCAGTCGGGCTCATCAATGTGTTAAAAAAAGCCCTGGGGAAAAAGCTGTCTATCGGCGCCGTCTTCGATAAAGTACCCGTTGATTCCGACTATAAAATTGTCGATGAGGCTGCCGCACTTTACCGTTCAAAAAAATGCGATTCCATAATAGCCGTGGGAGGCGGTTCGGTCATCGATACCGCAAAAGGTGTGAACATAGTGGCGTCTCTGGGAGGCAAGAGCCTGCTTCAATACCAGGGCGCGGGAACCGTGCGACAGAAACTCAATCCCATGGCCATAATTCCCACCACGGCCGGTACCGGTTCGGAAATGACCCTGGTTGCCGTTATTGCCGACACTGACCGGCATATTAAAATGCTTTTCGTGTCCTATTTTCTGCTTCCGGACCTGGCCATACTGGACCCGCGCATGACCGCAACCCTCCCTGATTTTCTCACGGCCGCAACGGCCATGGATGCCATGACCCATGCCTGCGAGGCCTATTACTGTATGGAAAAGAACCCCATGAGCGACTCCTTTGCTCTCGGGGCTATTGAATTGATAAGCAGAAATCTTCTCAGGGTAATGAAAAACCCGGGAGACATGGATGGAAGACTGGCCCTGGCCAGCGCTTCAACCATGGCCGGCGGCGCCTTTTCAAACTCTATGGTAGGGCTCGTACACAACCTGGGGCATACAATCGGCGCCCTGTGTCATGTTCCCCACGGTAACTGTATGAGCATACTTCTTCCCTATGGTTTCGAATATAACCTGCACCGCAGGGCCGCAATCATCGGCGAGCTGCTCTTTCCCCTTGCAGGCCCGGAGGTATATGCTAAAACCCCCAAAAAGGACCGACCGGAAAAGGTCATTGAACACATCCGGCAGATGAACCAGGATCTCCACGATGTAACGGGTGGACGGCATCCGCGCTTTTTAAAAGAAATAAAAAACCGCCAGGGTGATCCCATGGTTCCCCGTTCCATGCTCCCTGACATTGCCGCGGCAATGATGATGGACGGTGCAAGGATGCACAATCCCGAGGAGATACTGCCCGATGATGCGCTCATGGTCCTGGAGCACGCCTGGGAGGGAACTCCCCTGGATAGGAAAAAAGTTAAAAAAGGATAAATCTCAGGTAAGATTGCAATAAAAAACCGATTGGACGGTAATATTGGTTGACGCAGATATGGTACTGCCGATCATTCCTCTGTACTGATCAATCTAGGAACAAGGAAAATCGGCATGGCATTAATAAAAGGATTAAAAAAGCTTCTTTTCCCGCTACTGGCCACGGGCCTGTTGTTCAGCGCCTGCACCTCCATGGGCGCGAAAACTATACCAATGGCGGAGCTGGAAAAGAAGTATTTTTATAACAACTCGAAATGGATTGAAGTCGACGGCATCAAAGTCCACTACATTGACGAAGGCAGCGGACCGGTACTGGTGCTGCTCCATGGTGTATGCGCCTCACTGCATACCTGGGACGGCTGGGCAAAGGAACTAAAAGGACAATACCGCATTATCCGCTTCGATAATATGGGATTCGGCCTCACTGGCCCGTCAAAAAATCCCCGCTATGAGATCGATAATTATATCCGGTTTCTCGACAAATTCACGACGGTCCTGAACCTGAAACATTTTACGATCGTTGGGAACAGCCTCGGTGGATATATCTCCTGGAACTACGCATTGGCCTATCCGGAAAAAGTGGACAAAATGCTTCTCATCGACACCGTCGGTTACAATCAGGAAGTGCCGGGGCTCATGAAGCTGGCCTGCTTTCCCATCATGAGACCCATTGTGCGACACATCATGCCTCGTTATTTCCTCGACAAGGCTGTAAAAGAAGTTTACGGCGATAAAACCAGGATAACACCGGAGCTCCAGGCTCGTTATTTCGAACTGGCCATGCGCGAAGGCAATAAAAACGCCTGGGTTGATATCTTCATGGTCATGAAGGCGCAGTCAAAAAGTAAAACGCTGTCTCTAAAAATAAAAGACATTGCAGTTCCAACTATGGTCATGTGGGGCGGCAAGGATGAATGGGTTCCCGTGAGCCAGGTTGAGAACTGGAAAAAGGATCTTCCCTCGGCACGATATGCAGTATTTGACAAGGCAGGGCATGTCGGGATGGAAGAGATCCCCGTGGAAACGGCCCGCGAGGCACGTCTTTTTTTCGAAGGAAAGGAATCAGGCATGCCGAAATAAGTCATTGCCGAAAAAGAATGAATTGATGATCAGCAGGACCTGTCATTGAAGCAGTACTGGACCATGGTGGTTTTATTCTCCCGGGATTTAAAATCCCTGAATATCTTCAGAACCTTTCTTTCCAGTCCTGCCAGGTTACTGTTAATGAGAGCCACATATGAAGAGTAATACTGATACATTCTGAGATACAGGGATGCATAAAATCGTTTTATTCCTTCCGAAAATGAAACCTTCCCGGCATTTTTATCCCCATCCCTGCCGTCCAAAAAAATTTTTATCATTTTTTCTCCCGGAACATGTTCCAGTATCTGCTTTTTTATTTCGGGAGAAATAAGGGGTGATACATCATGGCTGCTGCTCCTCACGGGATTGTCCAGGGATTTGACGTCAACAAGCGCGGCCCGCACGGGCTCCAGTGTTTGTACCTGTTCCCCTGCGTATGCATGAAATTTTTCTTTGGAAGTTTCCTTCATGGTCAGATGTTTTTTCCGGGTCGGAACCGGTTCCTTCTCTACCAGAATATTTTTTCTGCTTTTTCTCAGGATCAACGCCAGGACCGACTGATTGACCGTTCTGGTGAGCATATATCTATGAACCTCCAGGGAAGCATTGTCGCTCCGCAGAGGTACCGGCACAAAACCGTTATTTATCGTAAAGGCGTAGCTGTATCCGGCTTCGCGCAGGGTCCTTATGGTAACTGGTGAACGGACACCGAAGGGATAGATAAAAGCGGTTACCCTGGATCCGAGTTTTTCTTCAAGTATCTTCTTTGATTTATATATCTCATCCATGAAGGCCTTTTTATTTTTCCTGTAGAGTTTCTCATTCACGAAGCTGTGAAAATATCCGTGAGCAGCGATGGAGCAGCCGTCCCTGGCCAGCTGCTGCAGTTGCTCCCAGGTTAAGGCATAGTCCTTCTTGCTTATGATATTAGGATAGATACCCAGCAGTGGCTTGATATTATACTTTTTTAATACCTTATAATATGCCTCCAGAACAGTCCGGTGGCCGTCATCTATGGTCACCAGAATATTTTTATTCCCCTTTATTTTTCCCTGCGTCAGATCATTATACGAAATAAAAGTGAATCCGTTTTTATGCAGGTAATCGCAATGCTGATCGAGTTCCTGCAGGGAAAAGCTGAACATATTTTTGTCTCCCATAAAGGTATGATACGCCAGCACATAAAACCCGGTACCGGTGCTGGTGCTATTGCCCTGGGCCGTACTGAAAGCAAGGAACGCTGAAAAAAGAAGAGAAAGAGCCGTCATGGTCAACCTCAAATAATTAGTCTGCTACTATATCTATGATAAATCCTTCTTCACCTGTTCGGCGATTTCCTGTTTTCTTGTATCAATGACTTTCCCGTAATCGCTGCTGATGGAAAGTACACTTTTTTCAAGAAGTCCCAGGTACTGCCGAAGCGGAGGCAGGAGATACTTTTCAATATAGGTATATTGCTTCCAGTCCTCATCCTCTTTATAGTCGTTCATTTTATGCAGGGTAACCTGCTCAAGCTGATACATCTTTTCATAAAATGATATGGCAGCGGCCGGTTCATATTTTTTCATGATCCCGTTCAGTTTTTTTTCATTTTCTTTCAGCGCCGCTTCACTGTAAGCATGGGTAAAGATATAATCCAGTTTCACCGATGGATCAAAACCATAACCGAATCCCAGCGCCCCCGTTGTCTCCGACAGAATCGTTTTCTCCTGCCCGGTATAATATGTGCTTTCTTTTTTAAAAACCTTGTAGTAAAGGGAACACTGAACAAGCAGTATGGGTATCAGAAGTATTATCCATTTTTTCATTCTCACATCTAACTCCTTAAACTAAATATTCTCTTCGTATAAGAAAATCCTTTTTAATGTCGGTGGAGGCTGTTCTTCCGATCACCAGTCCCGCCTCATTGGGGGCGATGCCGACACCGGGCCTGAAAGAAACGAGGTCTTCCTCTTTAATAACAGCACCCTTTGCAATAAATCGGCGCGCGAAAAGACTTCTCCGGGCGGCCCGGGCCACACCCTTTTCATGCTCACCGTATCCTATTGCTCCCGACCCCAGCATGTCAACGCACTCTTCCACGGATTCAATCATGCGGGCAAATTGCTCCGGTGTGACCGATACATCCTTATCGGGACAATCATATGCGCTGTCAATCGTAAAATGTTTTTCAAATATCCTGGCGCCCAGTGCCGCCGCAGCAACCATGGCCTTTGCGTCGCGGGAATGATCGGAAAATCCCACATCAAGCGAAAACCTTTCCCTGAGACGGACTATCCTCATAAGGTTTGCCTGTGCCGGTTCCAGGGGATACAGGGAAACACAGTGCAGGAGAATGAGTTCCCCGCCGCTGTTTTTTCTGAATACATTAATGGCATCGGTTATATCACGTTCCTGGGAAATCCCCGTGGAGAGAATGGCCGGTTTACCGGTTTTTGCAATCTTTTTAATCAGCGGCAGATTTGTCACCTCCGACGATGCAATCTTATACAGGGAAACATCGAGTGTCTCGAGAAGTTCCACCGACAATTCATCAAAGGGGGATGAAAAGAAAACCAGCCCCAGGTCACGGGACAATTTTTGCAACTCTGCGTACTCCTCCCCGGTCAGGGTAAACTTTTCGAAAAAATGCCATGGGGATTCATCGGTAAAATCCTCCCTGCCGCTTTCAAGCAATGCCGTTGTATATATCGAATTGAGCTGCTGCGGCACTATAGTCTGAAATTTAACCGCATCGGCTCCAGCCGCAGCAGCCGCTTCAATCATGGCCCGCGCAACTTCCATATCACCGTTATGATTGAGCCCGATTTCGGCGATAAAAATACACCTTCTATTATCTTTTTTTCCAATAATCGTATCCAGCATTGACCTATTCCTTGGCAGTTTGTATAATAGGGAAACTTCTCAAAAGCCTATATTTAATAACCGGTTATTACTATTATCGTTCAATTTCCCTTTCGACATAATCTATCTCCGTCTCGTTATAAAATTTTAATAAGTTTTCAGCGTTACCACGCTAACGTAAGTGAACATGAGACTCATAACGGCTCTGTATCTGCTAAAAAATCCCTTTCACAAGGGTTTAATTTTATTGACATATACTTTTTCATAACTATACTATTTAAATGTCACATCAGTATATACATAATATAATTATAAATGAGGCGTATAGAGAGTTAGATGGACAAAAAATTTATAATTTCCATTGATCTGGGCACCACCGGTAACCGTGTTTTCTGTTTTGACGAAACAGGCCACCCCATTTCCAGTGAATACAAGGAATTCACCCAACATTTTCCCAAACCAGGATGGGTCGAACACGATGCAGAAGAAATATGGAAGTCCGTATTGGAACTGATACCTACGGCTATAGAAAAGGGCGGACTGGATTCCCGAAACGCCCTTGCCATTGGTATAACCAATCAGAGAGAAACGGTTGTTTTATGGGACAAAACCACGGGAAAACCCATCTATAATGCTATTGTCTGGCAGTGCAGGAGAACGGCTGATATCTGCAACCAGCTGAAAAATTCCGGATATGAAAAAAATTTCCGGGAGAAAACAGGGCTGGTCATCGACGCTTATTTTTCCGGTACCAAGATAAAATGGATGCTCGACAATGTCATGGGAGCCAGGGACCTGGCTAAAAAGGGAAAGCTTCTCTTCGGCACCATCGATACGTGGATATTATGGAATCTGACAGCGGGGAAATCCCACAAAACAGATTATACCAATGCGTCCCGTACGCTTATTTTCGACATCAAAAAGAAAAAATGGTCGAAGGAACTTACGGAAATTCTGAATATTCCCGTAAACATACTGCCCGAAGTGAATGATTCAGCCTCGCATTTTGGCGAAACAAAAGACGTCAAAGGCCTGCCCGACGGTGTTGTCATTGGAGGAATTGCCGGCGACCAGCAATCCGCCATGGTGGGACAAAACTGTGTTTTTGAAGGCACCATGAAAAACACCTATGGCACTGGATGCTTTGTGCTTATTAACAACGGAAACAATTTCACCATTTCCCAGAACGGACTCCTCACGACACTGGCCTGCGACAACAAGGGAAAACCGGTCTATGCCCTGGAGGGATCAATATTCATCGGCGGCGCGGTCATTCAGTGGCTACGGGATTACATGAAATTTTTCCACAGCAGTACTGAATCGGAGGGCATGGCCACCTCGCTCTTCAACAAGGAAGACGAAGTGGTTCTCATTCCAGCCTTTGTGGGACTGGGGGCTCCCTACTGGAAAATGGATGCCCGGGGCGCAATTTTCGGACTCACAAGGGACACGACACGGGAGCAAATCGTGAAGGCAGCCCTGAAGTCCATAGCCTTCCAGTCCATGGATGTTATCACGGCAATGCAGAACGACACGGGAAAAAAGATAAGGGAATTGCGCGTCGATGGCGGAGCGACCCAGAATAATTTCCTCATGCAGTTCCAGGCCGATATACTGGGAATTCCCGTGCTTCTTCCGGAAATAATTGAATCAACCGCCCTGGGAGCGGCGTACCTGGCAGGAATCACGGCGGGGGTATTCGGCAATGTGGATGAAGTGGCTCATAAAAACAAAATATCCTCTAAATTCGAACCGGTCATGAACGAAGCGGCAATTAATCGTGAAGTCATGCTCTGGCGTGAGGCGATCAAACGATTGCTATAATTATTCATTCAAAGCTCATTCGATCACTATAGTTTATATAGAATAATAATCTCTGGAGGCATACAATGGCAAAGCCCTTATTAGGTGAGATACTGCTGGAACAGGGTGAAATTTCTCAGGAGCAGCTTAATAAAGCACTGGAAGTTCAGAAAAATGAAGGTGGCCTGATTGGAATCATACTGGTTACCCAGGGTGCGATCACGGAACAGATACTGGTTAAATACCTGGCTCTCCAGGCCGAGCGGGTTACAAGTTCAAACTGAAGCATTCAGAACTGATGGCAGAATTTCTCTTTATACTGAAGGGAAATTCTGTCATCATCATTCCCATCACAGTTCGACTACATCGAGCCAGCCGTGTTTATCTTCCAGATCACCGGTTTGTATATTAGTAAGCCTGTTGTAGAGTTCAGTAATAACCGGGCCCACCGATTTACCGTCGCCGTACACAAAATCATGATTTCTGAATTTAATATGACTTACCGGTGTAATAACGGCAGCGGTTCCCACAGCTCCCACCTCATCGAATTCTCCCAGCTCCGCCGCTTCAACGGGTCGGCGCTCCACCTTCATTCCCATATCAGCGGCTATCACCGAGAGGCTGTCATTGGTAATACTGGGAAGAATGGAACGGGACTCGGGTGTTATATACGTGTTTCCCTTTATGGCAATAAAATTTGATGTGCTGAATTCATCGATATATTTCTTTTCCCGGGAATCGAGATACAATACCACGGGAAATCCTTTGTCCTTGCCAAACTGCCCCCCCGAAAGACCGGCGGCGTAGTTGCCCCCCACTTTACAATCCCCCACACCCAGAGGAGCAGCCCTGTCATACTCTTCAACAACGAGGGCCTTTACCGGCGCGAATCCGCCCTTGTAATAGGGACCCACGGGAGTCGCCAGAACCAGGAACAAATATTCCGATGCAGGTCCCAGGCCTACCCTTGCGCCCGTACCAATGATGAGCGGCCGGATATACAGGCTTGCGCCGGTTCCGTAGGGTGGTACAAAACGTGCGTTGGCCCTCACTGTTTTCCTTACAGCATCAAGAAAAAGATCCTGCTCAACAATGGGCATATATATTCTCTGGCAGCTCTTTTTCAATCGAAGCCCATTCTGGTCCGGTCTGAAAATGACTATCTTCCCCTGTTTTGTCGTAAAGGCTTTCAATCCCTCAAAGGCTTGTTGTCCATAGTGCAGTGAGGGCGCTGCCATATGCAGCTGTACGAATTCATCGCTGGAGAGCTCTCCCTGCGACCATTTTCCATCCTTGTTCGTGTAACGGATATTAAAATCGGTTTTTATATATTCAAAGGACAAATTTGCCCAATCAAGATTCGCTTTATCAATTGTTTTACTCATAGTAATCTCTCCGATAATATTTCAGTTTGCACACGGGGGATATTTATTGAATATACAGGTTAAATTGTCAAGAATAATGAATGAAAAATCATCCGTGGAAATCATGGGCAGTGCCGGGATTCCGTTTCATTACTAATTTAAAAAACCCCCTTATGGGCACATCTAAAATTTAATTTTCAGAGGTTCCCTTATTTTAATTGACTGAATTAAATTCATGTATCTAATACGTTCCATAAGGGATACGGGAACAACTATCGGAATGAATATTAATAATACTCTTATTACAGCTTTACGGGCTCTCTCTCGGAATAAAATGCAATCGGGATTGACCAGTCTTGGCATTATAATTGGCATATCATCGGTAATAATCATGATGGGACTGGGAAGCAGTGCGCAGATTACCGTTCAGGATAAGGTAGCAAGCTTCGGTGTCAATACCATGTCAGTATTGATCAATCAGCCATACAGTTTTAATGATTACGATTTAGATGTTCTTAAGCGTACGTTTCCCCAGATAAAATATATTACGCCAATCATAGAATTAAAAAAAGTCTTCCTTAAGCATAATAAATATTCGCTTATTTCACAGTTCTGGGGAGTAAATAATGATTATTTTGCCATGAAGAATTATTCTATATCGGCAGGTAGATTATTTACGAACGAAGAGATAGAAACAAATTCGAAGGTCGCCATAGTGGGGATGACGATTGTGCGTGAACTGTTTCAAAATCGTAATCCACTGCAGGAACCTGTAATAATAAACGGCATACCATTTAATGTAGTTGGTGTAATAAAATCCATGGGAAAATCGTTATCCCGTGACGATTTTGACAATCTGGTCATTATCCCCCACTCAACAGCTATAAATACGATCCAACGAGAAATCGGATATAATCAACTCTATATAGCAAGCCATGATGAAAAAATGTTAAGAGAAATAAAAAATATTCTATCTCAATATATAGAAAACAAGGTGGGGTTGAATATAGAAAAATCAAAGGACCTATATAAAATAAATCTGAGTACCAAAAAAATGCAGATGGCCAAAGATATATCCCAGGCCCTCACCTATCTCCTTATCGGAATTGCCTCCATTTCACTTTTCGTAGGGGGTATTGGCATCATGAATATCATGCTGGCGTCGGTATCGGAAAGAACACGCGAGATAGGTATCCGCATGGCCATTGGCGCGAAAAAAAAGGATATACTCCTGCAATTCATCCTTGAAACAGTAATACTGACAATAATGGGAGGAGTAGCAGGAATTATACTGGGGCTTATAGTTTACACGGCCATTATTTCCATGACTGGCTGGCCTTTCATCTTTTCCCCGAAATCTATAATTTTGTCTCTTGTCTTCTCCACCATTGTAGGCGTATTTTTCGGCTACTATCCTGCCCGAAAAGCAGCTATAATGAAACCCATTGATGCGCTGAAATACGAGTAGCCGCAATACCCTTATTCATGACGCAGCGCATCAATTGGATTGAGCAGCGATGCTCTGCGCGCCGGGTAATAACCAAAAAAAACTCCCACCATAATCGAAAACAAGAAGGAAATAAATACGGGAAAGAATGATGCGACAAAAGGCCAATCTATAGAAAAGACAATGATAATGTAACCGAATACACCAACCAGCACCCCGATTATCCCGCCACCTGCACTCAGGATAACCGATTCAGTTAAAAACTGCAGGAGGATATCCTGCCTTTTGGCACCGATAGCCATCCTGATCCCTATTTCCCTGATTCTTTCATTTACCGAAACGACCATTATATTCATGATACCCACGCCGCCTACAATCAAAGAGATAGATGCAACGCCTATCATGAGGAAGGTCAGTGATTTCCATATGTACTCGGTAATTTTCAGTTTTTCATCCGAGGTCAATATGTTAAAATCATCCTTATCGTTCTGATTTAAACCATGCTTCGTCCTGAAATAATTCCGGAGAATTTCATAGGCTTCATCCACACCCGATTCGGACTTCACGGACAGATACAACTCATGGAAATTTAAATTGCCGAAGAGCTTGATACCGCCCGTGGTATAGGGAACCAGAATATAATTATCCAAATCCCTCCCCGACATAGCCTGCCCCAGGGATTCTACCGTCCCGATTACATAAAATGGAACCTTATCGACAATGATAGTTTCCCCTATACAATCGGCGTTATCGAAGAGTTCGGCTCTGACCGTATCACCGATAATAACCACTTTTTTATTATACTGGATATCCGATTCATCAAATTCCCTGCCCTGCTTGATCACATATTCACGCAGTTTCAGAAAATCATTATTAACCGCGTTTACCCTGGTTTTCATGTACCGGTTTCTGTATTTGAGAGACATTGATTTGTTTTCATTAAGGGGAGAAATATATTTGATATCGGGGATAATTTTCTGAATTTTTTCCACATCCGTCATCCGGATATAGATACGATCGCTTCTAATCTGCATGGCGTTTTTGCCATAGGAATAGATCTTGCTCTTGACAACGATCCTGGCGCTATTGCCGATGCCGGCCATCATTATCACCGAGGAAACTCCGACAATGACACCAATAGTGGTTAAAAATGAACGTGTGCGGTTCTTGTTCAAAGACCGCATAGAACTTATAACTGCATTGTTGATATTCATAAATGTTTTTTCAGATTCTCTATCTCTGCCTTGAGTAAAACTATCTGCCTGTCCACTTCTTTCAACGCAGTGCTTCCCGCTGAAAGCTTGCGTTCCGTTGATGATTCGGGATTAACAATTTCAGTTATGTCATCATCGATGACGGAAGAAAAAGCCGTCAGATCCTCTCTTGCGAGGGAGAAAAAATCTTTTCCTGTCTCCTCACAATGCCGGACTATTTTCCCCACGATCTCGTGTGATTCCCTGAAAGGAACACCTTTCTTCACCAGGTAGTCGGCTATATCCGTTGCCGTGGAAAAATTGCTGAACACGGCCCGGCGCATTTTGTCCCTGTTTATCGTCATGGTTCCCAGCATGGCGGACATGCCTTCCAGGGAAAGCTTTACGGTATCAATAGAATCAAAAAGCGGTTCCTTGTCCTCCTGCAAATCCCTGTTATAGGTCATGGGAAGGCCCTTGAGCACGGTAAGCATGGCCACAAGGTTTCCGTTCAGCCTCCCGGTTTTTCCCCGGATAAGCT
This sequence comes from Spirochaetae bacterium HGW-Spirochaetae-1, assembly GCA_002839375.1. NCBI lineage: Bacteria > Pseudomonadati > Spirochaetota > Spirochaetae bacterium HGW-Spirochaetae-1. The sequence continues at coordinate 524,904 of PGXY01000007.1, forward strand.
CGGCAAGGTCGGGATTGCGTTTCTGCGGCATTATGGAGGAACCGGTCGTTACCGCATCGGACAGACGGATAAAATTGAATTCCGATGTAGACCAGATAACCAGCTCTTCACAGAAACGGGAAAGATGCACGCCAAGCACCGAGGCAAAATAAAGAAAATCGAGGATAAAATCACGATCGCTCACGGCATCCATGGAGTTGAGAATTAAATCACTAAAACCCAGTTCTTTTCGGATAAACTCCCGGTCATTGGGATAGTTAACGCCCGACATGGCTCCTGCTCCCAGGGGTAGCGATGAACAGGATTCTTCCGCTGTTTTAAGTCTTTTGATATCTCTCATAAGCTGCCAGGCATAGGCCAGCATGTGATGACTGAACCGGACAGGCTGCGCCACCTGCATATGGGTGTAACCTGGTATGAGTACATCCCTGTTATTCCCGGCCACATCAAGCAGAATTTCAACAAAAATAATGATGAGCCGTCTGATTTCAACTGTCTCATCGCGTATATACAGACGCATATCAAGGGCAATCTGATCATTCCGCGATCGGGCTGTGTGAAGTTTCTTGCCGGCTTCGCCTATTTTTTCAGTCAGGCGGGACTCTATGTTCATGTGGATGTCTTCGAGCGAAACAGAGAAAGGGAATACTCCCGCATCGATTTCCGCTTCGATTTCCCTCAGTCCAATAATGATAGACGAGAGTTCTTTTTCATCAAGAATTCCGATTCTCGCCAGCATTCCGGCATGAGCTATGGACCCGCGGATGTCCTGTTTATACAGCCGTGAATCAAAGTGAATGGAGACAGATAGACGCTCAGTAATATCCGATGAAGAAGTATTAAACCTGCCGCCCCACAATTTTTTTTTGTCATCAGGACCCTTTTTCATCAACAGCTCCTATAAGGGAATTTTGAATCAATAAGTCATGACAGGCTTGATTCGTCAATAAAAAGGCGGTATCTTTATAAATTTTAACCGATGTGTAATAAAGAAGCAAGAATTTTAACGTTCATTAACCGCATTTATCAGCTCCCCTAAATAGACATCCAGATCCTCAAGGGAGGGTTTGATTTCATACTCCAGTATATCGGAAAGGCTTATAAAATCATTGTTTTCCATAATTGCTATGGTCTCCTGAAGCATCTGCTGCAGTCTTTCATTTTTTTCTCCCAGATTCACACCATCATGAACAAATTCCGTCAATTCAATGTCGAAAACCGGCATGACCTGGTAGCAGGTCCGTATATAATTAAAAACAAAATCAATGAACTGATTCAGCTTTTCAATGCCTTCTTTATCTTTTCCGGTCTGAAAAGATACCGCTATATCTTCAATATTCTGCAGCTCTTTCGGCATGCTCTGGCGAATTACCGTAAGGGTTTCAAGAACGACATCGGGTGAATCAATACTGTGAAGTATCAACTTTTTCATCTCCGGACTCATGAGTATGAGCCTGAATATTTCTTTTAGAATAGGAAATATATTGCCGTGCTTCTGGAAATAATTCTTATATTCTTCAATCGCGTCCATATCCCGGACTTCATTTTTCATTTTTTCAAGAAACAATATATAATCGGCAACGGTTCTGTTTTTGTATCCAAAGGCGTTGGCATCGAGGCCCGTGAGTTTTACTATAGACTTGAAAACATCGTTCATCCATTCAAGCCCCTGTGATAGATGCTCTAACTGTCCCTGCTCTACTTTTTCCGTATCTTCAAGCAGTGAATCTATAAAAGCCCCGGCCCTTGCACAATACCGGGCTCCTTCGTCAATTGATGAAAAGACAATATCGGACTTTGACTGGATGATACAGTTGATGCATGCAATTTTCTCAAGATCATGAAGCGGTATATCGTCCACCGTATATGGCTCTCCGTCGATATGCACTTCGGAAAATATCAGGTCGCGCTCACTGGACCATCCATTGATGGAATTGATGACGTCTGCAATCGTCATCTCCTGCTGCAACTGGAATTCTATTGGATGATTATTTATTTGAATTTCCAATTTCTACCTCTCAACTGGGAATAATCTTTATGGGGAAGCAATCCTTTCTGACCGGTCATTTCCCTTCATCGCCATTGCCAAGCTGCTGGTTCATCCAGCTCTTCTGTGCCTTGGCGCCGGAAATGGCTTTTTCCATGGTGCCGAATTTCTGCCTCAGTTTTGCTTCGTATTTTTTCAAATGATCCGTATGTCGGTCTATCCGCTCATTGGCCATCTTGATCGATTCATTTTCAAGGTCAATTCTGGAGGCAATTACGTTTTTCCCGAATCCGACATAGGTGTTCAACCGGCTTACCAGGATGTACGCCATGCCGTTATCGGTCTTATTGTCGCCATCGGTATCGGAGCCGAAAAATACCTCTACTCCCTCGGGATTTTCCATTATTGATGATCTGAGCAATCCTTCATCAACCTGAAGCTTTCCTTCCTTGATTGATTCCCATTCTGCATTCACCTTGCCTGTTGAGATACCCATCTGTGTTAAAATTTTTATGGGCTTCTCCAGCCTGCTGGGATAGGCGCCGTTAATAGTCGACTTCAGCATGTTTTCCAGGCTGATGAGAGTCATGTCACCGACAAAAATTCCCTGTTTCCGCAGGTTATTTTCATAGTCACCGGGCCGCGTAGAACGTTCAACCTTGGTGAGCTCCCGGTGCAGTATTATATAATTATTATAGGCTTCCACGAACTTTTTAATTTTATCTATGGATTTGGTTGCATCCCGATCCACCTTAACCGTGATGGGATTTTGCGACGGCATCTTCAGATCAAGACTGAGGCCCTTGATTACATCGTTGAGATCATTATTCTTGTCCCGAATAATCTCAATGCCATCCACCTTCAGCCTGGCATCCTCGGGTTTGGCTATTTCATTTTTTGCCTGCAGCGCATCCTTATCTTTTACCGGAGTGGCGAACTTTGCCTCAGAGAATTCACTCATACCGTCATTACAGTAAAAAATAACTTTGCTAATTTTTTTTCCGGCAAAATCGGACCCTACGGGCATTTCCTGTTTGCCCTTTGCATCCTTATCCACAGAATATATTTTTTCTTCACGTTTCCCCGCTTCATCAACGGAAACGACTCCCACACCCAGGAGACTGTCATAGGCCTTTTCGGGCTTCGTTTCTTCCGGGGGTCTGATGCGGGACACATTATAACCATTCAGCTCTATCCCCTTTACCGTTATCTTTTCATCAGGCCCTATTTCAAGGCGCGAAGGAAACTGTTCCTCTTCCTCTTTCTTGGGTTTCTGGTAGGTAAATGTAAATTCAAGCAGCGTGTCCTTTGAAACAGTTGCGGAAACAGGAAGCGTGTATTCCTGCCAGAGCAGACCATTGAGAGATAACTTTTTACCATCCTCGCTGACTTTGATATTGCCCGTCTGCTTATCAGTTTCCTTCTGCCCCATGTATGAGGTAAAATACCTTTTATCAAAAAGCAGGGTGGCTCCCTCGACCTCGCCGCCCTTTGGCCCGCTGGCCAGCCCTGTTTTTCTTAAAAAATCAAGATCACCCTGGATAATAATTTCTCCTTTCTTTCCGGAGATCTTGGACTCCAGGGTCAATACCTCCTCATCACCTGACGTTCTCACCAGGGATGTGGCAATGGAATCGGACGCCGTTTCATCGATCCTTTCCTTCAGGCTCTGGAGTTTACCACCCTTGAAACGGATATTATAATCGTTCCCATCAACCTTGAGAGTAAATTTCCCGGCCGGAATGCTTTCGGTTTTTAAAACGGGATCCGTTGACAATTTATGGCTCGAGGCCACCTGAATGATCTCAATTTTACGCAGACCGGGATCGGCCTTTTTTGTCGCCCGCACATCAAGAAACTCGGGATTGGAGGACACGGCTATTTTTTCATCGTAAGAAGCGCGGAAACCATATAGTTCCTTTGCCGCGTCATTGAGCTCCTTCAGGTTTTTGCTGAGAACCTGAAGAGCTTCTTTCCGTCTTTCATTCTTCTTAATATCCGCTTCAAGCTGTTTGATTGGTCTTGCTTCAACATTAACAAGTTTCTCAATGATACTGTCGGTATCCAAACCTGAAGCCACTCCGCCCATGGTTATCGGCATTACAGTTTCCTCCCGTGGCTGGATAGGGAATAATTATACATAGGAATGTTTCTCATAAATATATCTTCTCAGGTAATTATCGTCAAATTACCGATTTTAATAATATCTTATTTTCAGGGGACATAAATTTTTTTTGAAAACAAATAAAGCACCATAGGCAAACAAATACATTAAATATTGCATAATCTATTTAAAATTAAATCCATTATAACTTTTTATTATGGGCACCTCTAAAAATAAGGTTTTTCATTAACCAAAAAATGAAAAAACCTTATTTTTCCTATGCTTGTGCCCACAAGGGAACTTCCAAAATCTAATTTATAGAGGATCCCTTATTTTATACAATATAAAACAAATGATTATAGGAAAACATAAGTGGTAATAAAGGGGATAATAACAGCGAAAAACAACAATGCCCGATTCAAATGCGCAAAGATACCCCCTGCACACGAATTATTCAACAAAAAGGTGTGCACCGGTGGTCTCTTCTCCACCACAGTGAGTCTGATTACTTACCGGGAAATATAAAAATCATATTCCAGGTATAAAACATGCAGCCTATCGGGACTCATCCACGAATGTGCCAAGAAATTCCTGGATATGTTCCAGCAACTTGATGGCGTTCTTTGCAGGGATCTCCCTGATAACCTCTTCAGTTTCAGGATCTATCACCCGCATTATAACGCGGTGAGTCTTTTCATGATAAGTGAAGGAAATTTTTTCACCGAACTTGGCCAGTGAATAATTAAGTTTTTCCACTGCCTCGAAAATTTCCTTTTTCGACGGTTCAGCATTAGCTGTTTTCCCTTCGGTACGATTTTCACCCGCCTGCGTGTTTTCACCATTGCCGGTCGAGTATTTAAAACTGTCAACCTTGTCGATTATTCTTCCAATATTCATGATAAACCTCCGTGTCCTTACTGGCACCTCCTTGCAAAATAAAAAAGTTCCTCCTTCCGGTCTCCCAACCGGAAGGAGGCCGAAACTGCTGCACTGCAGGAGCAGTTTCTAATTTTATAGTGATTCTCATTCCAACAGTTTCATTACAAGCTTTGGCTTAAAATTCGCTTGAGCCAGCATCGCAACACCAGTCTGAATGAGAATCTGGTCCTTTGTGTACTCAACCATCTGAGCAGCCATATCCACGTCCCGCACGCGGGAATCCGCAGCAAGCATATTTTCATAGGATCTGGTCAGAGAACTGATAGTGTTCTCCATCCGATTATAGTAGGCGCCAAGATCTGCCCTCTGTCGATTTAGCTTCTCAAGAGCTATATCAACATACCCAATCATGGCATTCGCCTGACCTACAGTCGAAATAGAACGCTTCTTACTCGCCTCATCTACGAGGTTCAGGGCCTTCGCACCAATGGTGGAAATGTACACCCTGATCCGCTGATTGCTGTTGGCTCCAACATGGAAGAACATACTGCCGACTTTACTAGTTTTAGCGAAAGCTCCTGTCAGCATTTTCATCCTGTTGAATTCAGCAGAAGTCGAGATGCGGTCGATCTCTTCGATAAGCTGCGACACCTCCACCTGGATCTGTGTTCTGTCACTATTGGAATAAATTCCATTAGCAGACTGAATCGACAATTGTCGGATCCGCTGGAGAATATCGTTAACCTGCTGGAATGATCCTTCCGCGACCTGTACAAAAGACAGACCGTTCTGAGCATTTTTCTCAGCCTGGATCAGACCGTTAATCTGTGTCCTCATTTTCTCAGACACGGCCAGTCCGGAAGCATCATCACCAGCGCGGTTTATTGCTTCGCCCGAAGCAAGCTTTTCGATAGACTTATCCAGCCGCGCCGCGACATTCTGCATTTGCCTGTTCGCAAATATCGCGCTCATGTTGTGATTGATTCTCATAGCACCCTCCCTTGGTTTGTGAATCAGGATCGCCGTTTTTTTTAATGTCCAAGCTTTCCCGGTTTTTCAGTCCCAACATCTTGTTGGAAAAGGAACCGCACAGCAGTTCAAAGGTTTTCTCCTTAATCGCCGTCCGGACTGCCCATAATCCAGACAACACCGGCGCCGAATAATTCCGGCAGCCGATGATGCCCTCCCAACACCACAAGCTGCCGGAATCTCTTCCCGGCAAAATAATACGTATTGGGCAGTCACCAAGGGAAATGGTGCGAGAACCATCACAGGTTGAATTTTCAAAGAACATTATTAGTCTTACTTCAGGGACTTTTTAGTTTACTACATAGATCCGTTTAACAGTCTCAGTGCCGATTGCGACTGCAGGTTCGCCTGACTGAGCATCGCTGTTCCGCTCTGTACAAGCACCTGATTTTTCACAAACTCAACCATCTCCTCAGCCATGTCAGCATCTCTGATCCTGGACTCGGCTGCCTGGATGTTTTCATAAGCCACCATAAGTCCTTTGGCGGTCATATCCATCCGGTTGTAGTATGCGCCTAAATCGGCTCTCTGCTTGGAAAGAATCTGCAAAGAGTTATCCAGCAGGCCAATGGCATCATTCGCACCACCGGGAGACGAAAGAGAGATCGCAACCTTACCCGTGGCATCCCTGAATCTGAATGCCTGGGCGGTCATCGTTCCCACGTATACGCGTTCCCGCTGGTTCTGGTTTGCACCAAGATGAAACCACATGCTGGCCTTGGGATTCACTCTCGAAAACTCTCCCGTCAGCACTTTAAACTTGTTAAACTCGGCCTGTGAGGCGATTCGGTCAACCTCATCAACAAGAGCAGACACCTCAACCTGAATCAGCTGCCTATCCCTGTTGGAATAGATGCCGTTTGCGGACTGAATGGCAAGCACCCTTACCCGCTGAATAATCTGAGCCGTCTGGTTCAGATAACCTTCAGCAGTCTGGACGAAAGACATACCGTCTTCGGTATTTCTTTCCGCCTGCCTGAGCCCCTGAATCTGGGTACGCATCTTTTCAGATACGGCCAGACCTGATGCATCATCTCCTGACTTATTGATCCTCTCGCCGGAAGAAAGCTTTTCCATGTTTTTCTGGACGCCCCATTGAGAGAATTTCAAAGTCCTGTTTGCATTAATTGCACTCATGTTGTGATTAATAATCATTTTACACTCCTTTGTTTCTGTGTTTTTCCCGGCTTCCTTGCCAGACTGATCCCGAGGGCCGAAGATCAGTAATTGATACCAGGTTATCGACTGAAAAATCAGTCTGTAACGGCCCGGTTCCAGGCTTGTATCTGGGCACATACAAGCCTGCAACAGAATGAGTGGTCATGACGTTATCGCCAACAGGCCAATCGTTTTCAAAGAACCCGAAGTAAGAAGGGACTACGCCCTGTTCGAAAGTTCGTCACCTTTGGTGGTCATATTTAACACTGTTATAGGCTGTTATGGACAATTGAAGGTTATTATATTATAATATGATCGTTTTTTATCATGTTTGATCCATTTTCCATTATTTTGATGTTTTTTTGCATTTTTCCTGTTTTTTTACAATAAATGCAGTAAAGACATATGAATGGCGGTATTTTAATGGCGGTATCATGTAAGTGAGTGTATTTAATTCTGTTGAATGATGTCGGATGGATTTAGAAGCAAGTCATACAATGAATCGGCTTTATTTCAGGACCAGAGAAGGCTATATGTAAAAAACTATTATGCAAACAGAAGATGCTCTGACCCTCATATTCCGCAGTGAAATTTATTTATCGGGATAATCCGTCAGGGAGCGGCCTTTTTTACCCTTTTGAAGAAAAACTCTGTACGCCTGTTCCTGCTCCTCCCCTCTTCCGTATTATTGGGGGCGATAGGTTTCTTTTCGCCAAAACCAGTAGAGTCCACTCGCTCGGGTGAAATACCGTTTTTTATCATATATTCCACTACCGAATCTGCCCTGCGCTCGGAAAGCTTCTGATTGTAATCACTATCTCCCGTGGAATCGGTATGTCCCTGAACTTCAACATCGAGATTCTTATTCTCTTTTAGAAGGGTTATGAGTTTGTCCAGAATATCCAGCGATTCCTTTTTAAGGTAGGCCCTGTCAACCTCAAAGAGAATATTATCCACCACAACAGGCCTATCCTGCTGCAGTTCATCGAGCTCAATAACCTTTTCCTTATCCTGATTGCTCACAATTGCTTTTTTGGGAACAAAACCCGGGGCTGTAATCACCAGTTCGATATTATCACCGCCAGGTACTTTTATATCTCCTGAGCCGCGAACGGTCTCCTTTGAATGATGTACTATCCTGCCCTTATCACGCTTTTTTATCTCCACAGTAGCAGTAATATTTTTACCCGTCTTATCTCTCACATTTACGGTCAGGTCACGAAGACTCTCGATCTTATCCTGATCCTTTTTATCATAGATTCTCTGCGGTGGCGCCACATCATCTTTCTTTTTATTCTTGTCATCGGTAAGAGTTGCGAATCCGCTGCCTCCGTCGACTATTTTAGTATAGTATTCAGTTCCCAGGGCATAGAGATAATTTCCCGCCGGGAGAAACATGATGCCTCCCGAGGCCACAGGCTGTGAAACAGCTCCGGGGAAAGGAGTAGTATATTCCCAGATAGCTTCCTTGCTGACAAAGTTGGAGGCCTGCAGGAGTCCATATGTCATATCCTTGCCATTGACCGTTTTTGCCTGGTTGCGTGCTATATATATCTGGTCTCGTACCGTGACAAAAAGGGGACCTGACCTGGGCGATACGACAATCCTTTCATTAATATTTCCCGTTTCTGGATCAATCACTGCCACATCGCTGTTCCCTATGGCAAAAAGAATGGCCCTGTCGGTAAAACTGGGATTAGAGGTTATGTAATCGCCATAATCTTTCATCCAGATGGTTCGGCCATCCCGAATATCAAGACAGTACATGCTCATGGTGCAGGGGATGTATACCTTCTGCTTATACACAACGGGAGGAATTATTGCAAAGGGTTTCGGCAGGTCCCTGGACCAGACCTGCTTACCTGTTTTCACATCCAGGCAATGAACGGTATACCGGCCGCTGGAATAATCCATGGACTGGGCAAAGATAAGATCATCATAAAAAGTTGGAAAACCGCTGAATGATTTAATGAGTTCATTGTCCCACTGCAGGTGACCATTGTTGATGTCCCGGGAAAGAAACATGTTTCTCGTACCGTACAGGATAATCTCGCCGGAAATAACAGGATCGGAGTAAATGCCGTCCACCATGGGTAGAGGCTTATAGCCCGAGAGACCCTGCCGGCCCGTCTGTTCTTCACGCATCGCCGTACGCGCCCACAATACCTTTCCCGTGCGCTTGTTGAATGCATATATGGCGATGGGGTCGGTAAGAAAGAGGGTATCACCTTTAATCAGAGGATACTTGACCTTTCCGGCCGCACGCGACAGGGCCTTGAACTGACGGGAAATATCCTGCATCCTCACTTTCCAGATGAGTTTCCCGTATTCCTCATCTATACAGTACACCGTGGCGCTGCGATCGACAAAATATACACGGCCATCGGACACAACGGGATTAAACACCTGGTCATCGGCCTGGAACAGCCATTTGAGATTATTGTTCTTTACGATTATCTCATCATTATTTCCGGTAAAATAAATATTTCCCTTGTAAATAGGCCAGTCAGCCCCCTGAAGCTGCGCAGGGTAAAAACCCGGGGTCAGAGCCGCCGCTATTGAAAACAGGAATGCAATGATAACCGTATTTCTCATGTCAGGCCTCTGTCACGCCCAGATTATATTTATCTCGGGATCAAATTTCCGGTATGAATCATCATGACTTGCCAGCACACGCACGGTGAAACCAAACTGGCCTGACTTAAGGCAGAGGAGCTGACCCACGTATTCATATAAATTATTATCAATTTTATTAATGAGCGACATGGGCAATGCGGCGCCTTCGGAAATCTCATCTTTCTGGCTCAGGGAACCAAAATAAAGCTCCACCTGAACATCATCGGGAGTCAATTCTCCCAGGTTGACCTGGGCGGTTACGGTAATTTTTGACCCCACAGTGATTTCCTTCTCCTTATTAAAGGAGAGGTCCTTAATCTGTATCTGGTCCCATTTTTTATGAGCAGTATGTTTCCACTTTGACAGGCTTTTTGCTATCCGATAATTATCGCCCGACAGTATGGAAAAATTCTTGTGGCCTTTAATATAATATTTTTCAGCGTAATCCTTCACCATCCTGTTGGTATTGAATACGGGATTAAGCGTTTTCATCGATTCCTTTATCCTGGCAAGCCATTCCCTGGGAAGACCATCAAGCCCCCTGTTATAGAACATGGGAATTACTTCCATTTCAAGGATATTGTAAAGCGAAAGGCTCTCTACATCATCCTGATATCCGTGGTCATCATACACCTCACCCTTGCCGATGGCCCATCCGTTATTCGCGTTATAGGCCTCATCCCACCATCCGTCAAGAACGCTGATATTGATGCCGCCATTGGGTATGACTTTCATGCCACTGGTGCCCGAAGCCTCTTTAGGCCGAATGGGAGTATTGAGCCAGATATCCACTCCCTGTACCATATACCTTGCAATGTTGATCTCATAATCCTCGAGAAAAACAATCCGGTTTCTGAACCGCTCATCCTTGGCGAGATGGATTATCTGCTTAACCAGTTCCTTCCCCATATTGTCCCGCGGATGAGCCTTGCCGGCGAAAATAATCTGTACCGGCCTGTCCTTGACGCTCAGGATAGAAGCAAGCCTGCCCATATCACGAAGGAGGAGAGTCGCCCGCTTATACGTCGCAAAACGCCGCGCAAAACCAATGGTCAGGGCGTCGGGGTCCAGCACCGAATTGGACTTATCCGCTTCCTTGGGAGGAAATCCCCGGGCAAGCATCTGCTTTTTCAGCAATCTCCTGGCAAAAGCGACCAGCCTTTCACGCGACCTTTCACGACAGCGCCACAGTTCCGAATCGGGTATTTCATCGATATTTGCCCATATGCTGTTGTCGGCAGGGTTGTCGATCCAGCGGGGACCAAGATAGCGGTTGTAAAGCCGCATCATCTCGTCGGAAGTCCAGGACAGGGTCTGCACTCCGTTGGTGATATGACCGATGGGAATTTCATGTTCCGGCAGCGTGGACCAAATATTTTTCCACATATTGCGCGAGACATGACCATGCAGCTTCGACACACCATTGCTAGCCGCCGCCGTCTTGAGAGCCAGGACCGTCATGCAGAAAGTCTCCTGCTTATCAAAGGGATTTTCTCTTCCCAGGCCCATAAACCGTTCGCGGGTTATTTTCAATTTTTCATAGTAATGAGAAAGATATTCATCGACCATTACCGGGTCAAAACGGTCATTACCGGCCGGTACCGGCGTATGCGTGGTAAAAACATTGCTTGATACGACGAACTCATAGGCTTCGTCAAAAGTCAGTTTATTGTCACGCATGGAATTATATATCCGCTCCACGGAAAGAAACGCGGCATGGCCTTCATTCATGTGATACACAGTACAGTTGACCCCCAGCGTCTTGAGCGCGCGGACACCGCCGATCCCCAGCATGATTTCCTGCCTGATTCTCATCTCCGTATCTCCGCCATAGAGCTGATCGGTTATGGTCCTGTCCTCCAGATTGTTATCCTGGATGTTTGTATCAAGAAGAATAAGCCTGATTCTTCCGATAGATGACTGCCAGAGCTGGGCATGCACAATTCTGCCCGGGAATTCAACGGAAATTTTTACAGGTTCGCCTTTGTCATTCCTTAACAGCTCAATGGGGAGATTGTAAAAATCCAGTTCGGGAAAGCTTTCCTGCTGCCAGCCATCCATGTTCAGATACTGGTGAAAATAACCGAGCCGATAAAGCAAGCCAACACCGAAGAGAGGAAGCCCCAGTTCGCTGGATGATTTCAGATGATCTCCTGCCAGGACTCCCAATCCTCCGGAATAAATGGGAAGGCACTCATGGATGCCGAACTCCGCTGAAAAATACGCAACCTTCGCATCTTTGTAATCGACCAGATTTTCTTCAAACCAGGACTTACTTGAAAGATGCCGGTCCAGTTCCGTTACAACCCTTTCCATATGGGCCAGGAAGCTTTCCGATTCAGCCGCCTCGTCAAGCTGAGTCTGTGAAACCGTACCAAGAAGCTTCACGGGATTATGTTCTACCTCCCTCCAGAGATCCACATCGAGTCTCCTGAAAAGCTCTATGGCTTCATAATTCCAGACCCACCATAAATTATACGCTATCTTCAACAGCGGCCTTAATTTTTCTGGTAAATATGGAGTAACATTAAATTTTTGTACATGCCCCATTGTCAGCTCCTCAATTTTTCACGGGAGGGTTTCAAACCGCCCGATTGATAGTCACAAAAAGTATCACCATGTGCAAACAAAGCAATTTTCAATCTGTTCACACTGAAGCCCCGATGACATAAAAGCAGGAAAAGAATCAGGCCGTTACCGGCAAATATAAAGATACGGTGGTCCCTTTATCTTTAATCGAATTAATATCGATATACCCCTTGTGCCGTTTAACAATAGCATAACTGATGGCAAGTCCCATACCACTGCCCATATCCTTTGTGGTGAAATAGGGGTCGAAAATCCTGTTTAAATCATCCCGGTCAATACCCCTGCCTGAATCCTCGATAATTATCTGAACATACCTCCCTTCCTGGAGAGAGATACCGTTATGCATCTCTTCATTTTCCACCTGTATGTTCATTGCTGCAATTTTAAGCATGCCGCCATAGTCCATGGCTTCAAGGGCATTTGTGATAATGTATTCGAGCACATGACCAATCTGAAATTCATCCACTTCGACCATCCAAAGGTTCGAAGAAATATTCAACACACATTTACAGGGGGCTCCTTTCAACAGAGGATCGCAGATATTAGAAATGAGGAGCTTCATATCTGTATTCTTCTTAACGGGCTTCCCGCCTTTTGAGAAAGTACTCAATTGATGTGTCAGCTCTTTCACTTTAAGTGCAGCCTTCTCTGCATCGTTGAGTGTATCAATCAATTCGATGTTTTTCGGATCAATTTCCATTCGTGCCAGGGAAAGATTGCCTATAATGGCCGTGAGAGCATTATTATAATCATGAGCTATCCCACCTGCCAAAATCCCAATGGCCTCGAGTTTCCTGGCCATGAGTAATTCCTGTTCCATTTTTTTCTTATCAGATATATCTCTCAAAATACCGTTAAAGAAGGCCATTCCCTCAGTTTTTGTCTTAATAAGGGAAACAGAGCCCTCTAAATAGATTTTTTTGCCGCTTTTCGCCACACCGGTCCAGTTTTTCAGCATACTGAGTTTTCCTGATTTATAAACCTTGTTAAAAAAACTGTATACGCTTTCTTTTTCTTCGGGATCAACAAATTTTTCAAAAGGACTTCCGATTATTTCTTCTTTCGGATAACCCAGCTTTTCACTCAGGGCCCGGTTTACATAGAGAATCCTTCCTTTAATATCTGCCTCGTAATATCCGTCCTCTATGCTTTCCATGACGGATATCCATTTCTCTTCACTCCTGCGCAGGGACCGCTCGAACTGTTTTTTATCTTGTATATCTGAATATACACCCTGTGTGCCGATATAGATTTTTTCATTTTCCCCATTATACCTGTACACACCCTCGGAACATACGGAAAAAAAATGAGAATCCTTACCCGACTCACTATCAAAGGACACATTGAGAATTTCCTTCGATTTTGTCATGAGTCGAACCTCGAAAAAACGTGTCATCCTGTTTCCCGTTCTTCTTTCGAGGATGCGATTCCGTGCCATTTCCCTATCATCGGGATGTACCAGGTCAAGAATACTGGTTCCAATGAGCTCTTCCTGTTTATACCCGTAGCGACTCACAGATTCGCTTATAAATGTAATACTACCGTTTGTGTCAACCCGATAAACGATATCGGGAATGACTTCCAGCATGGTTCTCAGTTTTTCTTCCGATTCAAGGTAGAGCTTTTTGATATTTTTCAGTTCAGAAATATCGTCAATAACAAGAATATATTCATTTTCAGCAGCATTGAGCAGAGATGTTTTCAGGTATTTTGCCGTGTTGCCAGAGTCATTGATTTTAATCTCGAGTTCATTCGCCGATTTTGTATTATAATTCTCAAAAAGACTCCGAAAATGGCCTATATAATCAAAAAGGCAGGTATTCAGAACATCATTATTTTTTTTAAACTGGCCGTTCAAGGAAAGCAAAGAAAAAGCACGGTCATTGATGGATATAATCCTGCCATCAGCATTACAGCAACAAAGTCCCATCCCTGCTTTTTCAAACAGATCCAGATCCATCCCAAGTTCTCCCATTTGAGAATAGTATAACAGGATAATTCTTTAATCAACTATTTTTCTGGATATATTCGAAACCGATCAGAACAATATCATCCTCGCTGATGGCATCACCCTGGAAATTTTTAACATTGTCAATTATCAGGTCCAGAGAGTCCTTCAATGGCTTGCTGCTCTGTTTTTTAATGATATTCAGCAGTCCGTTATAGCCGAGCATTTCTTTGTTTTTATTGATGGTTTCATGAATGCCGTCGGTATATATAAACAGCCTGTCACCCTGCTTGAGGGAGACCGTCATTTCCTCGATAACGGCCTCTTTAAACATACCAATGGGTTTACCTCGCGGTGTGAGTAACTCCACAGATTTTTCCTTTTTTCTGAAGAGTACCGGCGGACAATGACCTCCTCTGGTAAATGTAAAATTCATGAAAGGACCATCCTGCTCAAAAAAACCGTATATGGCAGTGAGAAAATAGGATCCCATGCTTGAATATAACTCTCTGTTCAACCTCTGCAGTAAAGGGACAGGCCTGTCGCCGAATTTTATACTTAATCTATCGATTGCCGATTTCACCAGTGCAAGAAACAGGGCTGCTGAAATGCCATGCCCTGCCACATCTCCGAGAAAAACTCCCAGCCTGTTGTTGCTCAGTTCATTAAAGGAGAAGAGATCACCACCGATTGCCTCCAACGGCATATAACAGTACCCGATTGCCAGGCCGGGAAATTGGGGGGCTTCAGCGGGAAGAATCTGCTTTATGATCATCTGCGCATATTGCAAATCTTTGACCATGGCCTGGTTCTGGGCCCGCAATTTCTCCTCGCTTATCTTAAGAGCCTCTTCGGATTTTTTCCGGTCCGTAATATCTTCTTTTACGGCAACAAAGTGGGTAATCTTACCCTCCTGGTTTCTGTAAGGCGAAATTGAAGCAAATTCCCAGTATAGTTCCCCGTTCTTTTTTTTATTATGGAATTCCCCCCGCCACTCATTACCGGCCAGAATGGTCGTCCAAAGATTGTTATAAAAATCTCCGGTTTGCCATCCCGATTTGAGAATCGCCGGTGTTTTCCCCAGGACTTCGCGTGAGTTGTATCCCGTAAGGCTTGTAAATTTCGGATTAACGTATTCTATTGTCCCCTTGATATCGGTTATGATTACCGAAGCGGGGCTCTGTTCTATCGCACTGGATAATTTACTTATCTCCTCTTCAGCTTCCTTGCGTCCCGTAATATCATCCAGGGTCCCCACGATATTTTTCACATTACTGCCGTGAATCAGAGTGGAAAGGAAAACAGAGACGATCCTTTTTTCGCCATTCTTTCTTTCCAGTTCCGATTCAAAATGCACTATCGCCGCATCCTTGACAAACCTGGACCTGAGCAGGCTGAAGATTTGCCGGGTTATTTCAGTATTGAACATGGTGGACACGGCGTTACCAATTATCTGCGACGAGGAATAGCCGGTAATATCCGTAAACAGTCTGTTGACCATGAGAAATTTGCCTTCGCTGTCAATGACGAAAATCGGATTGGTATTATCCATTACCCTTTCGATAAATTCATAGGACCTGATAAGAGTATCCATCATGAATTTCTGTTCACTGATATCTTCAGCTACCTTCATATAATGGGTCGTTTCCCCCTTGCTGTTCTTGATGGGAGATACTGTGGCCGATTCCCAGAAGATTTCGCCGCTCTTGCGCCGGTTCTGCAGCTCCCCCTTCCATTCCTTGTCGTTGTTTACGGCATTCCAGATGTCCTGATATACAGTGGGTTCGATGTCGACGGGATTTATAAAAACATAATTTTCACCTTTGATATCCGCCTGCTTGCAGCCCGTCATTCTTTCAAAACCGGGATTCACATACTCAACAATGCCGTCTATACCGGCGATAACTATTGATACAGGGCTCTGCTCCACAGCAATGGAAAGCTTGCGTATCATATCTTCACGCTGTTCATTCTCCCAGCTGAGAAAGCTATTGACCAGTCCCAGCACCTTTCCGTCAGAAAGTTTCTCGCAATTGATCTCGCAGTATATTAATTTACCATCATGGCCCGTAATCCGAATTTTACTGCATACCGTTTCGGCCCCGGCGAAATCACAGAACATTTTCTGATCATCGACAGGAATAAGTTCATCCAGGGATTTGCCAATATAATATTCAGGGGTATGTTTGGTATATATCTCAACTGAGGGATTAATGAACAGGCACAGGCCCTCTTCATTAAGTAAAAAAATGATATCCTTACTTTGCCTGAAAAGAAATTCTCTGACAAGTTCCAGATTTAGTTCCTTTTTGTCGATATCACCGGTCATAAGATCATATACTGTTCGTTATTTCCTTTAATTGAATAAGCTTCTCCCGGGCCCTTCCGGAACCGATAGATTCTTCTGCCATTTTAATGCCATCGGCAACATCCGTTCCCAGTCCGGCAGCGATGGCAAATCCGGCATTCAGACACACAATATCACGGGCTGCTCCGCGTGTTCCATCAAATATTTGATTTATGATATGGGCATTTTCCACGGCATCACCCCCCTTCACCAGGTTGATTCCACTTCGCGCGTAACCCGCATCCTCGGGCCTGAAGGTAAACAATTTCACTTCTCCATCCCGGATCTCGGCGATAAGAGTTTCGTCGGATATGGATATTTCATCGAGCCCATCATTCGATGATACTACATACCCCCGGGAAATGCCAAGATTTTTCAGAACAATAGCAATTTTTTCCACTAATTTCTGGCTGTAAATACCCATAATCTGGAACCGGGCCGAGGCCGGATTAGTGAGGGGACCCAGGATATTAAAAACAGTCCGTATCCCCATTTCACGCCTGGGGCCTATGGCATATTTCATTGCCGGGTGAAGCTTGGGCGCAAAAAGAAAACCAATGCCGATCTGATCAATGCAATGGGCCACCTCTTCCGGACCGAGATCGATATTCACATTCAATGCTTCCAGCACATCGGCACTTCCCGATTTACTTGAAATACTTCTGTTCCCATGCTTTGCTATTTTCACGCCGGCACTGGCGGCAACTATAGCGGCTGCCGTTGAAATATTGAAGGTTCCCGAAGAATCACCCCCGGTACCGCAGGTATCCACAAGATCACGACTGACAGGCTTTATCTTTATTGACTTATCCCGCATAACCTGTGCAAAGGCGGTTATCTCCTCCGTTGTTTCACCCTTCAGACGAAGAGCGGTAAGAAAAGACGCTATTTGGGCAGGTGTGCTGTTTCCCTCCATGATCTCGTTCATGACGGATTGCGCCATATCCCGTGTCAGGTCCTTTTGGTCCATGACCCTGGCAATGGCATCGCGGATCAAAATCCCGTCGGCTTTTTTCTCATAGGAATAATCGAGAAAATTCTTCAGCAGGTTTTTACCCTCTTTTGTCAGAATGGATTCGGGATGGAATTGAACACCTTCCGTGAGATGCCTCCGGTGCATCACTCCCATTATCTCTCCGTCATTGCAGTATGCTGTAACTTCCAGTTCATCCGGGAGTGTATTAGTGTCGATTGCCAGAGAATGGTAGCGTGTTGCTTCGAAGCCTTTAGGTATATCACGAAAAATTCCCTTGCCCCCGTGATCAATGGCGCCGATCTTTCCATGCATGAGATACTTGGCCGAAACGATTTTTGCCCCAAAGGCGTATCCAATAGCCTGATGACCAAGGCATACACCGAGAATGGGAATTTTTCCACTGAACTGGCGTATCACCTCAACGGTTATCCCGGCGTCCTCGGGCCTGCCTGGACCCGGGGATATTATAATATGGGAAGGCTTCATTTTTTCAATATCACCGACACTAATTGCGTCATTCCGCACTACAAGGACTTTCTGGGAAAGCTCTTCCAGGTATTGTTTCAGATTATATGTGAAAGAATCATAATTATCAATTAATAATATCATAGATATTCCTCAACCATCTCAATTGCTTTTGTCAACGCCTTCAGCTTGTGTATTGTTTCATAGTATTCCCTTTCAGGGATGGAATCGGCCACAAGCCCTGCACCGGCCTGGAGATAGGCAAATCCGTCTTTCACAACAAATGTGCGAATAGTGATACAGCTGTCAAAATTCATATCATACGAGAAATATCCTATCATCCCGGAATACACACCACGGCGTTCCGACTCCAGTTCGGAGATAATCTCCATGGCCCGTATTTTCGGCGCGCCCGATACGGTCCCTGCGGGAAAAGTCGCCTTTATAAGATCGAAAACATCGCAGTCATGCTGAAGCTTTCCCGTAACGTTTGATACGATATGCATGACATGGGAGTAATATTCCACGACCATGAGATCATCGACCTTGATCGTACCGCCCTGGCACACCCGGCCGATGTCGTTTCTTGCAAGGTCAACGAGCATAATATGTTCCGCACGTTCCTTTTCATCACCCAGCAGTTCCTGCTCATTGAGACGATCTTCCTCCGGAGTGGCCCCGCGCGGTCGTGTACCCGCTATGGGGCGAATATTTACCGTCCCGTCACTGAGCTGCACATGGATCTCCGGCGAAGAGCCGATTATCTCCATGTCATTGCACTTGAGATAGAACATGTAAGGTGATGGATTGATAATCCGCAGGCATCGGTAGAGATTGAAGGCGTCACCGCTGACGGGAATTTTCAGTCTCTGGGACAGAACTAGCTGAAATATATCCCCATCAAAAATATGCTGCTTTGCCTTTTCAACGGCCTCTTCAAAACGCTCTTTTGAAAAATTAGACTTGTATGCAATGCGGCCCTTTTCCTTTTTTACGGCAAAGGGCTCCAGTTTGAGCCCCTCACCGCTGACCTGTTTGACCATTTCGGTTATCCTGGCAGCGCAGCGGTCATAAATTTTTCCAGCGTCATCACCCTCAATAAAGGGTGAATTCACCACAAAAAGTTTATGCGTCAGGCCGTCATACACGATGACCATATCAGCCATAATGAGCTCAAAATCATTCTGACCGATTGTATCCTTCTGCTGAAGTTCCACTTTTTCAAAATACTGAATGGAATCATACCCGATAAAACCGACAACGCCGTTTACAAAAGGCGGCAGTGAATTATTTTTATATGGCTCGATCCGTTTAAAATATTCACGTATGAATTCCATCGGATTTTCATAACGCCCCTTGACATCCTTTTTATCACCGTCCACGATAGAAACGATGCCGTCCTTACAGGTGATGGCCTTCTCGGAGTTGCCCATGAAACTATAGCGGCCCATGTATTCTCCGCTGACAGCGCTTTCAAGGAGAAACTGGTATCTCCCTCCCCGTGTCTTAAGGAACAGGGAGATGGGGGTGTACATATCGCCCTGCAGCTCGGTATAAATCGGAATGAGATTATACTCCGAGGCCAGGCGGATAAATTCAGTTTTTTCAGGATATATTTTTTGCAATGTTAAACTCCGTTACATATTTGTAATTAAAAAACGGATTAGACGATAATATTTCATGCTAGAATTTCAAGGTTTCTTTTTCAATCATTATTTTCAAGGCATGTCCTGAAACCATAATAAGGACTCCTGGCCGTGGGACAGCGGCGAAATCGGTAAGCTGGATTCTTCTGGACGGGCATACTCATAAGCGATCCGCCTCGCAGCACCTTGTATGTCTCGCCGAATTCAGTGTTTGCCGGACCTCCGGGATATTGCCTGAACCAGTTTATTGTCCATTCCCAGACCAATCCTGTTGGATGAAAACTCCTGTTCTCATGAGCAATATCAATCAACACGTGCATGAATGATTTGTTTTCTACCCGGCTGTCACTCTGAAGACCCTGCATATCTCGCAGCTTTATCTCATAAAGCTGCACCATGGCCTCCCACTCCCATTCCGATGGCAGGCGCACCTTTTCTCCGGTTATATTCGATTTATACCTGCAATATTCCTCAGCATCATTGCATGACACCTGCAGCACCGGCACCAGGGCCCCATATTCCCTGTAGAGAATATCATCATCATTCATAAAAGGAGCATTCCAGGAAACATCTCTTTTTTTTTCCCATTGATTGCCCCACACCCAGCCCCAGCCATCACGTTCCGCCTCAGTCCTGTAACCCGTTTCAGCAATAAACGCCTTAAAATCATCATAGACTGTAAGTTTTTTTGAAACATGGCATGACTGCAGCTCAACATCATGGCGGGGATAGGAATTATACAGGTATGTGCTGTTTATGGCAGGACCGGTGAATGACCTGTCGGCGAGAATGGAACGAATTTCATCATCGGTCATTCCCACCGGGTACAGTCCCTGGGGAATTTCGAAATAGCTATTTCGTTCAACTTTCTTCATTTTGAGGAGGATATTTCTGCCGCTGTGTTCAGTAACCGGTATATTAAATGAACAGGTATTGTTATTCCAGAGAGTCCATAATACTGTAGAGGTCACTGCCGTCTTCTGGAAACTCGGCTATCATGAAGGTGACCAGCAGCTGAATATTATTGCCGCCCGATGATTCAACGACTTTATTCCTGATGGCATTGGCAAGAGGTATCGTATATTTTTTGTCCTTTCCCGGCAGCACTAAAAGAAAACGGTTTCGCCCGTAGCGGAAAGAGAAATCGGTGTCCGACAGCCTGCTCCTGATTATTTTTTCAAAATTCTCCAGGAGTGATCGCGATTCCTCATAGCCGAACAAATTGTAATAGCGCTTGAAATTTTTGATAGAAAACAAGGCGAACGTAACCGGAATATTGAGCTCTGCTGCGTTCTCCAGTTCCTCGGCAATGCGGTAAAAAATAACTTCTATATTATCGATATATTTTTTCCCGCGGGAATCGCTCTCTCGTATCACCTCGATATAACTGAAAATAAACCGTGATATCTTTTTTATTTTATTGTCTATTTTTTTAATATCCACATTATCGCGCATGCGAAAAACAACAATAATCCCGTTCAACCGGCTTCCCAGGACAAAAGGATATGCCCTGAATATGGCCATTTTATTAATCCGGTTTTCATCGAAAACATCGAGAATCATTCCCGCATTTTTAAAATCATCTACAATTACCGGCGCTTCACTTCTTCCCAGGTGTTTTATCAGATGTGCTTTAGAATTTATCCTGAAATCGTCCTCCTGCAGGGAAAGAAAATCCTCCAGCTCCACGAAATAAGGGAAAAAAGATCCATCTTTTCTGTCCTGCACAAATATGGCATAACTGAGAATTCCCAGTTTTTCGAACTCATCCCTAACCGTTACGCGAATCTGGTCAATTGAATTCTCATTCACGATCTTTTCCTGGAACCAGTCCACATGCCGTATATCACTCAGGTCATTTTTTAAAAATTCTATTTCCCTGTTCAGCTTTTCCTTTTCAACTATATTATTCAGTACAATGGCCGACGTTCTGCAGACTATCCGGATGAAGGCCTTTTCCTCGTCGGTATAATCCTCCACCGACACCTTATCCCCCAGCAGAACCGCACCGATTATATTTTTCCTGAATACTATGGGAGCCATATACCGGGCATCAATGGCAAGATAATTAAGATAATCATCCTGCAGCCCCGGATCATTCTTGTATGCATCAAGATCCATTATTTTTTTAAGCCGGTGCAGTTCGCCCAGAATACCTTCATTTTTATTGAAATAAAGACCGTGATTGTCGATTGCTACTCCCTGGGAAACAGGAAGAATCCATCGCAGGCTGTCCGGTGAATCCGGTACTATTACCGAGGATGAAGTTGAGCCTATCTGGCCCATGAGCGTAAAAAGTATTACATCATATAGTTCTTCTTTAGTCGTGCATTTTATGATTTCTTTTTCAATTTCATAAAGCAAAAGATAGTCGTCAAACCGCGTATCTTCCTCAACCTCGGAGTAATCTCCATTTATTGACATATCTGTTTCATCATAGTCGGCTTTAGATACGCTTTCAAATTCATCGGTCAACGATTCGCCCATATCCCGGTCGTTATTCCTCCCGGAACTCACAGTCGCTCTTTCAGCTTCGCTTCCATCGTCATGAGCCTCTTTGATCACCGGTCTCTTTTCAACCGAAAGGTCCGGTTCATCTTCAGGTCCCAGCAAATCAACCTCTGCATCATCGGACTCAAAAGGCTTTGCTTCTGCAGCCGTAATTATTCTTTCCTGTTTATCCTTGGGAGCAGGACCTTCTCCACCGATCCCCGGACTTCCGGTCCCTGGCAACATGCCGGCACCAGTTGATTCCTCTTCCCCCGGCAGTTCAAATAATTCATCTTCAATTTCACGCCCTGGGGTAGTCTGTATATCGAGTTCCCTGTCATCGATGGCAAATTCTTCCAGACGAGCATGGTCAGCCATATCTGATTCAATTGGAGACTCGGAAATTTCTTCATCAATTATAAAGTCATTATCCAGTTCATCGGTGACCGGTACTTCGTCACCAATTTCAGCTGAAATATTATTTTCTTCAACGGCAACAAGATCATCACCGTCGAGAACGTAGATCTCATCCTTCCCGTTCACTTCTATAATGGAATCGACGGGTTTTCCCGTATCGGCCATATCAGGCGACGTTTTATCCTCGTCCACAATGAGATCGGTCTCGGCAGGCCCCATAATTCTGTCCATAATGGTCTCATGCCCTTTCCGGTTCATCTCCTTCTTATATTCCAGTGCTTTTTCGAGAAGCCCCATGCCTACACACCTATCTCATGAAGAACATTTACATACAGATCAAAATATTCTGAACTGGCAAATTTTTTCACAACATCCTCAGGAAGTTTTTCAAAAAGCCCATCCAGATATTTTAACAGCTTTTTAATATCGGTCTGCTGTTCATCGGGAAATTCCCTGACGAAACGGTCAACATCAAGATCATCCTCAATGATAACAATTTTATCCGTAATATCATAAACCGAATCAACAATTTCCACTGACTCGCTTTTTACTTCGACGACATCTCTTCCCAGTTTTTGTTTGATTAAACCGACATCCTCTTCAAAAATAAGGGCTCCCTTGCCGGAAATATCCTCTTCAATGGAACGCCTTTCGCTCTCATAAAAGCTTTCTGCGTCAGGCAGGATATAGTTACAGTATCGTTCACCGTCGTCATAGGCGCCAAAGGGTGAAAATTCAAACTTTATAAGATTAAAAATTTCATCAAGGTTTACATTTTTATATTCTTCAAAAAATAATCTTTCTTCAATTAATTCAAAATCTGCCGTATTCAGACCAAATATCTCAACAGCCGTTGACGCCTGCTTCGGTCCCTGTATACCATAGAGATCATCTATCTCACGAACATACCTGCCATAATCCTCTTCGAAGACGGCATTATCAACAAAATCCAGTTCATCATCCTTGTATTTATATTCATCATCCTCAAATTCAAGAAATACATCGTCGGAAATGCCGGCGCTCACAAATGATGCATGAGCTATTTTTTCTCTGTCTTTATCCTTGTCAGCCTCTTCGAGGATTATAACCCTTCCATCGGAAATCTCGGCCACATCAGGGGCTATTGCCTCAAGTTTATTTTCTTCGAAGATGGTTTCTCTCCCGGTTTTTTTCCTGGAAATAATTTCATCATCGATAAAGAGAACCTGCTCATTAATTCTTTCTAATTCCCGTATTTCTTCCGGAATGATTTCTTTCTCGATAGTGTCAAAAATATTATCAATACTACCATCCCTTTCTTCCCGATAAGGATCACGGTGTTCCCTTTGCGATGGTCCTGTAGCCTCCTGACCGATTATAATTAAATCTTCTTCCGCAGCTTCCCTTGCGGGCAGCACTTCATCATCAAGCCTGACAGGAATTAGATCAATTTCTTCAAGGCCCTCGGCATCTTCAGCATGATATGTTTCAACCTGGGCATACCTGTTTTCAGATATTTCATTGCGTTCATGCTCCTCATCGTCAATCTCTTCAATCACCAGGTCGTGAATGACCGATCCCCTCCCGCGGGATACAGATTCACGGGTTACTTGAGCCTTTTCAGGTTTATCTTCATCGTCAACAATCAATGGCTCCAGAGAAAGATCATTGCCACCGGCACTCCCTTCTTCATATAAATCTTCAGAGGATGCCAGGGATGATGATTGAACAGATTCTTCATCATCATTGGCAGCGACATACTCAATTGTATCCTCGTCATAAATTTCCGTCTCTGTCACATCAGTCATGGGCTCGAGGGCAGCCCGGGGCGATGGCTTCGTCTCCTGTTCGTGGGAAATATTCTTCTTCAGGGGTATGAGATCAAATTCTTCCAATCCTTCGATAAGGTCATTTTCTGTGAGGAATACTATATCTTCCTTGGCAATTTTTTCAGCCTCACCAAGATCGATGCTTCCAATAACATTGAGGTTAAAATCCCTGGGAATTCTGTTTTTAACTTCATCGGGAAGCCTGATAGTGAATTCCTCCTTCCGGGGAACCGATTTTTTTGTCTGAACAGGTTGGGACGCCTTTTTGACGGGTATTTTTTTCAAAGAAGGCATACTGGAATCAAATTCATCTATTATCACACCGGGCATATTTACATTATCCTGAATTTCCTGATCATCACCAGATCCAGGCTTAACTGCCATATCACGATGTGTTCCTGAATCTTCTTTTTTCACAGTATTCCCTGCTATCTCTTCGTATGTCTTTTTCTTCTCATGCATGGTTCTTTCAATCATAGATCAGATATTTATAATATATGAAAACATCTAAACGGTAATTTATACAAATTCCCTTTTAAAATACAAAAATTTTTTAAACCAATTATCAATTTACTCATTTCCGCTAATATTCTGGGCACCTCAAATAATCAGCTTTTTCTAATAGTTATTCCTGTAAGGGAACATCCTTATTAAAATTTATCGAGGTTCCCTTATATATAATGTATACTAATATCCGTTCGAATAGACAGCATTAATTCAATCCGATATCTGAAAAATAAAATCATAGATCTTTTTATCCCGAAAAATTATCTACCCAACAAACCCTACGATGGGAGTACAATTTATTATCGGTATTTTTCAATTTTGAATATAATAAAAAAAGGATGCCCGCAAGGACATCCTTTTCGAATTTCAAATGTTTAGAAACAATCTATCGCAGAGCAACCCTGAGACGGGCTTTTACCTTGTCCTGCTCCAGTTTTATTAAAGTCTGTTCTTCCGAAAACTTACCAAGCTGACTCTTCTGCTCTTCCAGCTCTTTCATTTTCTTTTCGAGTTCATCCTTTTTAAGCTCTTTTTTGGATATTGCCGCTTCTGCAAGAACAATAAGTCTATTATCCTTGATCTCTACAATACCGCCTTCAATAACCAGATAGTCTGTAGAATTATGGTCTCTCAGTCTCACTTCACCTATTCCCAGCTCGGCTATGAGTGGTGCATGACCATACAGGAAACCAAGTTCTCCATCATAGGCCTGTACAACAACGAAGTCAATATCGCCTTCATACAGCGTTTTTTCAGGAGTCAGAATGCTGCAATTTATTTTCCTATTCATTATTAGCTACCTGTGGTTAGTTTTTTAGCCTTTTCAACAGCTTCATTTATATCGCCGACCATATAAAAAGCCTGTTCAGGAAGTGCATCATATTCACCGTTGATAAGCCCCTTAAAACTCTTGATAGTATCTTCGAGTTTTACATATTTACCGGCGAAACCAGTGAACTGTTCTGCAACAAAGAAAGGCTGTGACAGGAATCGCTCGATCTTGCGAGCCCGCTGAACAAGAAGTTTGTCTTCTTCAGCAAGTTCATCCATACCGAGGATGGCGATGATATCCTGCAGGTCCTTGTACCTCTGGAGTATCCTTTTTACTTCCATGGCCGTTCCATAGTGATCGACACCCACAATTTCAGGAGCCAGAAGACGTGATGAAGACTCAATTGGATCAACAGCGGGATATATTCCTTTTTCTGCAATCTGTCGTGAAAGTACGGTTTGTGCATCAAGGTGAATAAACGCTGTAGCAGGAGCAGGGTCAGTCAAGTCGTCAGCAGGAACATATACAGCCTGAACAGATGTGATAGATCCTCCTTTCGTTGAGGTAATCCTTTCCTGAAGCTGACCCATTTCACTGGCCAGAGTAGGCTGATAACCAACAGCTGACGGCATCCTTCCCAGCAGAGCAGATACCTCGGAACCAGCCTGGGAAAATCGGAATATGTTGTCAACAAAGAGAAGAACATCTCTTCCTGACATATCACGGAAATATTCACACATGGTAAGTGCTGTCAGAGCAACCCTTAGCCTTGCTCCAGGAGGCTCATTCATCTGGCCATACACGAGGCAGGCTTTAGTGATAACACCCGATTCCTGCATCTCGAGCCAGAGGTCATTACCCTCACGTGTTCTCTCACCAACACCGGCGAATACTGAATATCCACCATGCTGCTGAGCAACGTTGTTGATAAGCTCCATGATAACAACGGTCTTTCCAACACCTGCACCACCGAAGAGACCGGTTTTCCCACCTTTAATATAAGGGGCAAGAAGATCGATAACCTTAATACCTGTTTCAAAAATTTCTGATTTCGGCTGCAGTTGATCAAATTTAGGTGCTTCCTGGTGAATTGACCTTCTTTCTTTGGTATCTACTGGTCCACGTTTATCAACCGGCTCACCAAGCAGGTTAAAAATCCTTCCCAGCGTCATTTCGCCCACCGGAACAGATATGGGTGCACCGGTATCAAGTATTGTAGCGCCCCTGCTTATACCATCAGTAGAAGCGAGAGCAACGGCACGTATCCTGTTACCGCCAAGATGCTGCTGCACTTCACAAACTATTCTTCTTTTTTCACCCATAACTTCAATATCAAGCACAAGTGCGTTATAAATTTCAGGCAATTTTCCTTCTGGAAACTCTGCATCGAGAGTTGAACCGATTACCTGAACAACCTTTCCATAGTTTTCACTCATTGTAGTCTCCTTATTATACAAATATGAAAATGCAAATTCCTTCTATTCAAGAGCAGCCGCACCACCAACGATCTCAGCTATCTCATTTGTAATCTTGGCCTGACGCGCTCTGTTATATCTGACTGTTAACTCTCTTATCATTTCAGAAGATGCATCTGTTGCGTTCTTCATTGCGACCCTTCTGGCAAACTGTTCAGAAAATCCTGATTCTAGGAAACAGGTAAACAGTTTGACCTTGATATACAAGGGCAGAATATATGAAAATATTTTTGCCGGATTGGGTTCGAAATAATAATCAGTCGATGTGGGAGGCAGAACATCGGTCTGCTCTTCCACCATTGGTGCTATAGGCAGCAATTTAATTACTTCCGATTTTTGAGATGCTGATGATAGCACCTTTGTATAAGAAATATAAATCTCGTGAAATTCACCACTGAGGAAAAAGTTCGTCAACTCTGCGCCGATTTTAGCAGCCTCATCAAAGGTAAATTTATCCTCTGGATTGGGGGCTGTTCTAAACAGTCGCTGATTGATAAAGTTATAGAAGTTTATTCCTTTTTTCCCGACTACATAAATCTGGGCTTCTTTGCCTTCAAGCTCCAGTTTATCCTTTAATTCCATTGTCTTTGAAGTAACATTGGCATTAAAGCTTCCACATAAACCGCGATTACCCGTAATCTGGAAAATAAGCGCTCTTGTAGGATTTGCAATTTCCTTGAGAAGAGGATCGTTAAATCCTGAACCGCCAAAAGCAAGCAGATCAGCAATTATATGATTCACCTTTTCTTCATAAGGCTTAGATTTTTCCAGTCTACCCTGCATTTTTTTCATCTTTGAGGTAGATACCATTTCCATGGTACTGGTAATCTTTTTAGTATTCTTAATTGATACTATTCTATTTTTAATATCTCTTTGAGTTGCCACAGCAAGTTCCTCTTATGAAATATTTTCTTTAACCTACAGGTTAGATGTATAACTCTGAACAAAATCCTCTATTATTTTCTTCAGAGCCTGAGGATCCTGCAATTGCTTCGTGTTCCTGATACCTTCAAGGATTTCTTTTTTACTTTCACTCATATGTTTGAGTAATTTATCTTCAAAATCCTTTACGTTTTCCACAGGCACCTTGTCGATGAGACCTTCAGTACCGGCATAAATCATTACCACCTGCTCGGCTACATCCATAGGAACATATTGTCCCTGCTTGAGAATCTCAACGAGTCTCTGTCCTCGATCCAACTGTCTCTGTGTTGCAGCGTCAAGTTCAGTACCCATCTGAGCAAAAGCTTCCAGTTCGCGGAACTGGGCAAGATCCAGTCGCAGTGAACCGGCATATTTTTTCATAGCCTTGATCTGGGCGTTACCGCCAACCCGTGATACCGAAATACCAACGTCTACAGCAGGTCGGATACCTGACGCAAACAGGTTCGGAAGAAGGTAGATCTGTCCGTCTGTAATGGAAATAACGTTTGTTGGAATGTAAGCGGAAACCTCACCTTCCTGCGTTTCAATGATTGGAAGAGCTGTTAATGTTCCTCCACCCATCTCATCGGACAATTTTGCCGATCTTTCCAGAAGCCTGGAGTGACAATAGAAAATATCACCGGGATAAGCTTCCCGTCCGGGAGGACGACGGAGCAGCAGAGAAAGTTCTCGATAGGCATTCGCCTGTTTGGAAAGGTCATCATATATACAAAGTGTATGGCCATTTTTTTCATACATAAAATATTCAGCCATGGCCGTTCCCGCGTACGGTGCAATATACTGCAGAGGTGCAGGATCTGAAGCGTTAGCGGCAACAACAATCGTATAATCCATAGCGCCATACTCTTCCAGTTTCTCTACAACAGAAGCTACGGTTGAGGCCTTTTGACCGATTGCAACATAGACGCAGATAACATCCTTTCCTTTTTGATTAATGATCGCATCAATGGCAATAGCTGTTTTACCGGTTTTCCTGTCACCGATGATGAGTTCCCTCTGTCCGCGTCCGATCGGAGTCATTGAGTCAACTGCTTTGACACCGGTCTGAAGCGGTTCTTTTACCGGCTGCCTGTCGGCGATACCGGGAGCATTGAACTCAACAGGTCTCCTTGCTGTTGAATTGATCGGACCTTTGTTGTCAATGGGTTCACCAAGAGGAGTAACAACGCGACCGAGAAGTCCCTCTCCTACAGGAACGGAAAGAATCGTGTTAAGCCTTTTTACGCGATCCCCTTCCTGGATAGTAAGATAGTCACCGAGAATAGCAACACCAATGGTATCTTCTTCAAGGTTAAGAACCATACCCTGGGCACCATTGGCAAATTCGAGCATTTCGGCAGACATGGCGTTTTCCAGTCCATGAACCCTGGCAATACCGTCACCAACCATGATAACAGTACCCACTTCAGAGACATCCAGCTCATTCCTGTATCCTTCTATCTCTTTTTTAATTATCGATTTTATTTCTTCGGTTTTAATCTTCATAAGCCATATCGCTCCTGACTTTACTATTTAATAAATTATATTTTATTTTTTTCAAGTTACTTGCCAACGATCCATCAATAACAAGATCACCGATCTCTATAATTATTCCACCTAAAATCTTCTCATCAATTTTTTCACTTACAATTATATCTTTATTATATTTCTTTTTAAGTTCGCCTATAATCTTGTCAAGAGTGGCGCTCTCAAGTTTAACCGTTGAAACAACATCCACCCTCATTCTATTATTCGCTTCATCCAACAGACCGTTAAAAGCCGTATTTATCTCGGGAATAACTGACTGACGGCCATGTTCAATCAGAACGTACAGGAAATTAATGATATAATCAGAAAGTTTGTCGGAAAAAACCTTGCCGATGAATTCTTTCTTTGATTCCTTAGTAAACCCCGGAGAGGTTAAATAGTTTGAAAATTCATTGTCTTCTTTTAATAAACTTGAAACAAAACCAAGTTCTTCTTCCAACTGAGCAAGAACATTCTTGTCCTGCCCAATCTCTAATAAAGACGTCGCATATACCCTTGCTATATCGTTACCAGCCACTTTGAGCACCTTTTTATCTTCATTAGGATTATAAAAAATTGGGACAGCTCAGATTACTGAACTGTCCCAATTTTATTTAATGTCTCTTTTACGAGAGCATTTTGATCTTCAGGCTTGAGATTTTTTTGTATAATTTTTGAAGCTATATCGGTTGAGAGCACTACAATTTCCGCCTTCATTTCAGCAAGAGCATTATCCTTAGCGAGAGAAATCTCCCGTTTAATACGTTCTGCTATTTCCTTGGCGTCCTTGTTCGCACGCTCAATGATATCATTTCTGATTTTTTCAGCCTCATCTCTTCCCTGGGCAATGACCTTGGAAGCTTCATCTTTAGCATTCCCCATCATCTGCCTGTGTTCTGCCAAAAGCTTCTCAGCTTCCTGCCGCGATTTATCGGCATTCTCGATATCACCGCGAATTTTCTCCGCTCTGGCATCCAGAGCTTCGACAATAGGCTTCCACGCGGCCTTCCAGAGGAGCAATAAAAGTACTAAAAAAGTAATTATTGTCCAGAGTAGTAGACCGGGATCAACCTTGAGTAAGCCTTCTTTTATAACTTGCATGACATTTTCCTATTAAAAATTTTGTCACCCTACTATTGATGTTGCTCAGCTGCAGGAACTTCTGCTTTTGGGCCAGCAAGTTCTTGTTTAGGAGCCTGAGTAGCAAGCATAAACGTAACAACGAGAGCGAAGAAGGTGAAACCTTCGATCAGAGCAGCTGCGATAATCATTGCAGTTCTCAGGTCACCACTCATTTCAGGCTGACGAGCCATACCTTCGAGTGCGCCGGCAGCTAATCGTCCGATACCAAGAGCAGCACCGAAAACGATCAAACCTGCTCCCAAACCAGCTCCAAGATACGAAAGACCTAAGTATTCCATGCGAATCCTCCTAAAAGATTTCTTTTATGATATAAATGTTGTTCAAAAATATTTTTTTAAAAAACATTTTTGTGCGCAATAAAAATCATCACTTTACTTTTAGTGATGATGCATAGCCTCACCAATGAACATCGCCGACAGGGTTGCAAATATATACGCCTGGATAAAAGCAACCAGCAGCTCGAGCAGATAAATCATCAATGAACCGGCCACGGAACCAATTCCAATAAAATAATTCTGAAACATCATAACAAGATAGATAAATATTATGATAACAACATGCCCCGCCGTCATGTTGGCAAAAAGACGAACAGTGAGAGCGAAGGGCTTGATACACATCCCCATGAGCTCGATGACCCATATAAGGGGGAACAGTGCCAATGGAATACCGCCGGGAACAATGCCCTTAACAATCCAGAGTGGCCCCTGTTTTATAAAACCAACTGATATTATTCCTATAAGAGTACAAATTGCCAATCCGGCCGTTACACCCAGATTGCCCGTTGATGTTGCAGCACCGGGAACAAGCCCGATATAATTGGCAAACAGTATAAAAAAGAATACGGTAAGAAAATAAGGCATTGCCTTGTTTTTCGCGGTGCCGTGAAAATTAGGCTCCACGATTTCATCATGCACAAAACCGATAAGCGCTTCCCACATGTTAACCCATCGGGATGTAGATCCCATGGCATCCCGCTTAATCTTGCGGGCAAGAGGAATAAACACTATCAGACACAATAACATGGCTACCCAGAGCATGAGGACCCACTTGGTGATTCTCATATCGAAAATTCCAAAAATCTTTTCATTTAGATAGTTGTTATTGATTGTATCCCAGATACCACCTGTAAGAACATGGTCCGTAAGGTGATGCATTACTATATCATACATCGACTCTTCCTTTCCATTTCCGCCACCTGATGTGACAAAGGTATTAACGAAGTGCACCAACCGGATCATAATTGTTTCTACCCCTTAAAAGATTACCCTCCGCCGGTTATTTCCGTTTCACAAACGGCCGGTCCGCGGGTGAGGATATTTTTCTTTTTCTCTTTAGTGCTTTAGATCTTTATAAAATTTGCAAATAAGAAGACAAAATTTATTTTTTTGTCTATCTTATCTTTAACAACGATGAAAACGCATAGTCTTTATTTGTAAATCTTTTTTTTACAAAATTTTAATTAATTTCCGAAAACCCCCATTGCCAAAAAATAGTTTCACCCATACATTAAATCGCTTAAGCCCTTCATCTCCCGATGATAAAATTAAAAAAAGTACATAATTGTATTATTGTTATACCGTCATATCAAGAAGAAAAACATCGATACTCACATCCACTTTATCTTTTTCCGTTGATCGTCATCGGATTCATCCTGTTTATCCTTCTTCATGTCGCTCTGCAGTTCCTTCATCATGTGATAAAATCCCACAGCCATGCCCACAATGGTTCCAAGAGACAAAAAAACAGGGGATTTATCATAACGAAGATCAAGCCTGTATCCTATATATACAAAAATAAAAATTGTAATGGCCAATTGCAGGCCCAGCGTCAGATGGGTCACTATCACCTGGGGAGAGCTTTTCCTCTTCATCATCACACCTCATTTTCGCTTAGTGCCTTATTCTGGAAATTTAAATTTTAAATGTCAACACCTAATAGAATCACTGTTTAATTATGTTAAAATAGCGGGGCTCATTGACGATAATTAATTTGTTGGTAAACCGTCTGCAAATAAAAAACAACAGGGTCATATATTATGAAAATTACCGTAAGATTGATTGAACATGAGAATGAATTTATCGCCAATTGTCCTGAACTCGATATCAACTGCTATGGTGGTGATAAATGCGAAGCAGTCCGAAGGATACAGAATGTCATAAACTTTTACATAGATTCAGCCAAGGAACTGGGTCTTGATGTTGAAAATCTCAGTGAAATTTTCATAGACGGTGAGTGGAATAAAATCCCTGAAAAAAATATCATGCCCTGCGCCACTGATACGATCAATTAACCCGGAACAGCTTCCCGGGACAATGACAGGACTTATAAAAAGTGATTCAATTATCTCTGATTTAAATCGAAATAGTATTAAAAAGGGCGGCAACACTGTACCGCCCTTTTGTTATATTATTTTTTATCCTTCTTTTTTGCCTCTTCCAGCTCGCTATCATCTATCTTAAAACCATTCTGATCCAGAAGATTTTTTTCATAATCCCGTTTCTTTTCCGACCGTTTTCTGCTGTAGATCATATACTCGATTCTTTCTTTCATTTCACCAAAGGATTTCGGCGCTTCTTTCTTATTTCCCGGTGCACGCTTGTTTCTTTCGATTTCCCTCTGCCTGTTTTTATCATATTCCGCTTTCACTTCCTGAGGTGTCACGGTAATCCCGGCAAGAAGAACATCGTTGATATAAGCATTGGCCAGGGTAAATTCTTTAAAGGACTGCCATTCCTGAATAAACTTTTCATCCTTATCAATACCTTTCTTAAGGGCTTCCCTGAGCATCAGCTTTTCATCCAGCATCCTTTCGGCAAGACGTTTCTTTTTTTCCACATCGAAATCCATGTCTTTTTTACCCATATCCCCCCGCTTCTTCTCAATAAAAGAAAGGAGATCGTTGAGTCCGGCAACGGTGAATTCCTCATTTCCCACTTTATACAGCACATCCTTGGGATTTCTGTAATTGGCTTTTTCGATATTATTGACAATATCCTTGGATTCCTTCAGTTTTTTCTCAAAATCTCTCGATGAGTCAGCCTGGAGACGGTTTTTCAACCGCTTTGCCTGGTTTTCATCGTCAATAATATCCTCGATATTATCGCTGGTGAGCTCTTTCTTTTTATCCACTTTTATAATATATAACGCGTTACGTACCCGCAGAGGTTCTTTTGTGTATTCCCCCTCCTTCATGGCAAAAGCCGCATCGCTGAATTCCATATCCCGCATTCCCTTGGTGATAAAGCCTATGTCACCACCTTTTTTCTTTGAATAATCATCAGAGTACTTCTTTGCCAGTTCGTCGAATTTACCGCCTTTTTCAAGTTCGGCAATTATGTTCTTTGCTTCGGCTATGCGCTCCTGAAAGGCCTTTTCCTGCTCTGCTTCGCTGAGCTTTTCTCTTTTGTTGTTAACTATCTTATAGTCCTTCACTCTCAGTTTGATAATATTGGCTTTGATTGCCTCTTCCTTGAAGGAAAGATCGTTCTTCATATTCTTTCTGTAAAAACCGGCGATAAAATTATTTTTCACCAGGCCAAGAAGTTTGGCAAAATCTTCACTTTTATCGTATCCGGCCTTTGCCGCTTCTTTCACCGTCAGCCTGTCCAGTGCAATCTGCTTTAATTTTGCTTCCTGTTTCGCCTTTGTCTGAAGTATCATTTCCTTTGAAAGGTGACGAGCTTCCAGCCACTGATAAAACTCACCGCGTGTTATCTTCCCTTCATTGTAAGTGGCCAGAACATCGCTATCGCGTTTACACCCCGCTGTCATAAAAATCACGGCAGCCAAAATAAGCCATACATACCTTCTCATACACAACTCCTTATTTTATCAATGAATGAATATGGGGATACTCTCTTATTTAAATCAAGGAAAAAAGTCAAATTCATTTTAGCCCATGATTTAAAAAGCAGATTATGTAAATATGGGCATCCTTCTGCAAATGTGTTACAGCGCCATGTAAAAATTTATTTAATTGTCGAGGATATACGAAATGCTTGTGATTTCCCAAAAACCACGATGATTATCAGCCATTTAATTGCATAATGCCGGTGAAAAAGAATTAAAATTGTGTTCTGGCTCCCAGTTGGAGATTGATATCGCTGCCGTTCCTGAGACTCACCATGGATTCAAAGCTCAGACGCACTATGTAGAGGTTCA
Source organism: Spirochaetae bacterium HGW-Spirochaetae-1 (assembly GCA_002839375.1). Classification (NCBI taxonomy): domain Bacteria; kingdom Pseudomonadati; phylum Spirochaetota; species Spirochaetae bacterium HGW-Spirochaetae-1. Next base: position 559,872 of record PGXY01000007.1, read on the forward strand.
CTTCAAAGCCGATGATGTACACCGGCAGGAAATAATAAGGCTTATATTTATTCGATGATACCATGGTTAGCGTACCAACATCACCGCTTCCACCGTTATTTGCCATATATATTGCATCGTCAGTAGTTACATTGCCGGCCGTATTGAGGTCAAAATTAAATACTCCGTAATTGACGCTCATCCCAAAACCGGTGTAAATGTTGAATATCCAGTAAATTTCGCCATAGACCAGGGCCTGCAGATTGACGGAAAGAACAAACCACTTTATTTCATTGGCATAATCAGATGTATAGCTAAGCTCAACTTCTGACGCCGGGACCCCACCTGCTCCATCGGGATCGACTTCTATGGTCGGCATCTGATAATCATACTGCCCCGATAGATTTATAAGTCCGTAAAGAAAATCACCACCGGCGCTGAGGGTAACTCCGCCGAAGCTGAATATACCGGGCAACAGGGTCTGTCCTTCAATCCAGTTATAGCGCAGCTTCCCGCCGAAGGAATAGAGGTTTAGCTTCTCAAGTTTTACCGTGCTGGTATCAATGGGCGGAGTATAGAAGCCGGTGCTGAAAAGAAATGCCTTTCCAAGTAAATCAACCTTTTTGCCGATACCCAGTCCGAAATTCACCACGGGATTCAGCCCGGCAAAGGGCAATACATCATTCCCTACATTAGCGTCTTTATCAAAATACTTCATGTTTGTAAGGCCCGCGTTCAAGGAAAGTCCCACGGTAAAATTGCCCAGACCACCAAGATAGGCCACGCCCATGGGATATCCAGCTATATTGCCAAGCGCATAGGCGTTTGCAATTCCCGGCCCGAAATTATCCAGGAGGTTCTGAATCTGATTTTCCACGTCATCAAGTCCAGTGGCGGTGATATTTCCCGTTGGTGTTATTACCGTACCGGCAAATGCATCGTCTTGATATCCGCAGAGCGCAATTATCATGAGAATGATAAGGATGTATATTTTCTTATTTATCATCTTTTTCAGACATGAGGTCACATTTACATACTCAGAGTTATTTTCGTCCTCATGCTGCATAAAATTTAATCCAAAGAGGCGGGTCTGTCAAGACCTTGGGGATTTATTTCCCACCAAGGTCCATTTCAATCTGGGCATAGGCGGAATGATTATGGATGGATTCCATGTTTTCCGATTCAACGGAAAACCAGAGGATCCCCTCTATTTTTTTCAGATGCTCAGCCGCATTTCTCACTATGTCCTCGACGAAAACGGGATTTTCATAGGCCTTCTCCGTAATATACTTTTCATCCTCCCGCTTCAATATGGAGAACACATCGGAACTGGCCGATTGCTCAGCAACATTGACAATATCCTCTATCCAGATACGCTCCCGTGCCTTTATCGAAACCGATAGTATGGATCTCTGATTGTGGGCGCCGTACTGAGAAATCTCCTTAGAGCAGGGACACAGAGACAGAACCGGCACCTTCACTTCCAGGAGATAGTAATCGTTGTCTGAATTTGCCGTGAGGCGGCAGGTATATTCCATCTTCGCCCTTTCACGGGACACGGGTGCTTCCTTTGTGATGAAATAAGGAAATTCTATTTCGAAGTGGGCTGTTTCCGCATCGAGCTGATCCTTCATTGCTTCGAGGATCTCCCGGATATTCAGTGTGCTGATCCCTTTTCGGTACGTATTCAGGATTTCGATAAACCTGCTCATGTGGGTTCCCCTGAAATGATGAGGAAGATTTACATACATGTTTACCCTGGCAACGGTATGCTGTTCACCTTCGGCGCGGTCCAGGACTACCACGGGGTAGGATATATCTTTGACCCCCACCCTGTTGATCGCCAGATTTCTGTAATCCGGCTCTGATTGTATGTCGCGTAAATCCTTTTTACCCATGGCTAATACCGATAATAAATTTAAATGTATTTCCATCCACGCCGTGAAAAGCATTATGTTCCGGCGTCTGTATACTACAACTGTTTTATTTACTGTGTAAAGATAATTTTCCCAGCGATAACTGTCATACCGTCAGGATAACCGGCCCGGAATCGGTAATGGCTATGGTATGTTCGAAGTGAGCTGACAGCTTTCCATCGGCAGTCAGTGTTGTCCAGCCATTGTTGTGAAGTTTCACCTCTCCCGTCCCTTCATTAAAAACGGGTTCTATGGCAATGACCAGTCCTTCCCTCATGATATAATTCTGGCCGCTCGATGCGTAATGCGGCACAATAGGCGGTTCATGGAGTGCGAAACCGACACCATGACCAGTATGACTTTTCACAACACTGAATCCGCTGACCTGCGCCCGCTCTTCAATAAAATCACCGGCAATACCCAGGTTTTTCCCTGCTTGCAATACTCCAACAACATCGAGAAGGGATTGGCGGCATGCATGTACCAGGTTCCTTCCCTTCTGAATATTTTCTCCGGCAATAAAGGTACAGCACGCGTCGCTGAAGTAACCGCCCAGGACAACTCCGATATCAATTTTAACAATATCGCCGCTTTTAATTTTCCTCTTCTTAGACGGGATTCCATGAACCACTTCATTATTAAGCGAGATACAGCTGGCATAGTTATAATCCCTGACGGTTTTAAAAGCGGCACGGGCCTTTCTCTTCAGGATAAAATCATCGACAAGAGAATCAATTTCCCAGGTGGAAAGCGATACGAGGGAAATGCCATCAATATATGAAAAAATATCTCCGATTATTCGGCCCGAGTCCCGGATTTTTTGAATATCATCGGGACTTTTCAGCCGGATATCATCCTTTTTCATAGACAGGTTTTGCTTTACCATGGCCCGATCAGGCTTCGGCCACTGTTACTTTTTCCTTTTCTTTTTCTTTGGGTTTTGTCCCGTTTTGCGGTTTTGTCTCATCAGTGGTCTCGACAATAAGGCCCGTGGCAATCTTTATTTTTCTTTCCACATCTGCAGCTAAAGTGGGATTTTCCCTGAAAAACTTTTTGGCGTTTTCCCTTCCCTGGCCGATGCGCTCCTCGCCAAAGGAATACCATGTGCCGGATTTCTTTACAATATCAAATTGTACACCGAGATCAAGAATACCACCTTCCCGCGAAATACCGCTGTCATACATGACATCAAATTCAGCCTGCCGGAATGGAGGCGCCACCTTGTTTTTGACGACCTTGACGCGAACCCGGTTGCCTGTGGCGTCTTCACCGTTCTTGATAGTTTCAATTCTCCTTATATCCAGCCTGACCGAGGAATAGAATTTCAGGGCATTCCCCCCCGTTGTTGTTTCGGGAGAACCAAACATGACACCGATTTTATAGCGGATCTGGTTGATGAAAACCACTGATGTGTGCGACTTGGCTATGACAGCCGTGAGTTTTCGCAGGGCCTGGCTCATAAGACGTGCCTGAAGTCCCATGTGGGCATCTCCCATATCCCCGTCTATTTCCGCCTTGGGCACCAGTGCCGCAACGGAATCCACGACGATTATATCAATGGCACCGGAACGAACCAGGGCCTCGACAATTTCCAGGGCCTCTTCACCCGTATCGGGCTGAGATACCAGGAGATCCTCGGTTTTTACGCCGAGTTTTTCTGCATAAATGGGATCCAGGGCATGCTCGGCATCAACAAAGGCAGCAACACCGCCTGCCTTCTGGGCCTCGGCCACCACATGAAGAGTAAGTGTTGTCTTTCCCGATGATTCAGGCCCGTATATCTCCACGACCCTTCCCCGGGGGATGCCTCCTATACCGAGGGCAATATCCAGTTCCAGGGAACCTGTGGAAATCGAGGCGATCTGGACTTTTTTATTTTCATCGCCAAGCCTCATGATCGCCCCTTTGCCGAATTGTTTCTCTATCTGGAGGATGGCCGCATCCAGCGCCTGATTCTTCTGGTTTAGTTCTTTTTGCTCGGACATTATGTACCTCATTTAAATGTGTTATTGAAGTGGAATTCCCGGGAGTAAACTGCATATGCTACGGCGTCTCCCGGTAATTGATAATTCATTAATATATACGTACCGGCCATTCTCTTAATGAAATGTTATGTCTCATGAAGATGAATTTTTCGGTCGCAAACCGGATATTTTCTTGCCTATCTATAAACAGGTAACGGGACTGAATTTTCAATTAAAATAATTAGTATCTATATAAAAAATATCGATCTACTTGTCAAGAAATATTACTATATTTTTGTATAGTTGTACAGGCGGGTTACACAACCCGCCTGTACAAATTCTATCTATAACGCCATATCTTGCAGGCCGACATGATTCTGGTTCACTTTTTTCATGTATTCCAGTTTATTCAGGGCATCAACAAAGGATATGATACCGGCGATGGAAATATCCACATGAGTGCCATTGCCGAAGACCTTGAGCTCTCTCCCATTATAGTTTTCCACCACCGTGGCCGTTACCTCCGACAGGGCATCGGAGCCGCCTGTTATCGCCACCAGGTTAAAGGACTTTATCAAGGCGTTCGTATCAGTGATCTTCTTAACCGCTTTAACACCGGCATCAACACCGCCATTTCCATGGGCAACTTCAAAGATATTGTCCCTGTTTGTATCATGGTCCTTAAGGGTTACCATGGTCATGGGAGGAGAGAACATACCCGTTGATATCTGAACATTCTGCACCTTGTATCTACGACGTTTTTCTTCTTTATACATGGCCTCGCCGATGAGTGCGATGAGATCCTCGTCGTATATCTGCTTCTTTTTATCTGCCAGTATTTTAAAATATTTGAAGAACCTGTCCAGTTCTTCCTGTGAAAGGTCAAAGCCCAGTTCATGGAGCCTGGTCATGACCGCATGTCTTCCCGAATGCTTGCCCAGGACAAGGGTCGATTTGCTGATACCCACATCTTCGGGCTTCATTATCTCATAGGTCATGGAATTCTTGAGAAGGCCGTCCTGGTGAATGCCCGATTCATGGGCAAAGGCGTTATCTCCCACAATGGCTTTATTGGGCTGTACCGATACTCCAGTAATATGGGTGAGGAGCTTGCTCGTGGCCATGATCTGCCTGGTGTTCAGTGTTGAATTTACATGTAATACGTCGCTGCGTGTTCTCACAGCCATGACTATCTCCTCCATGGCTGTGTTCCCGGCCCTCTCACCGATCCCGTTTACCGTGCATTCCACCTGTCTCGCACCGGCCTCAACGGCTGCCAGTGAATTGGCAACGGCCAGTCCGAGGTCATTATGGCAATGTACGGAGATAACTGCCTTCCCGATATTTGACACATTATCAAAAAGGTACTTTATAATGCGGTGAAATTCCGAGGGAACCGTATATCCAACAGTGTCGGGGATATTAACCGTTGTTGCTCCTGCTGCTATAACCTCATAGACCATGGTTGCCAGGTATTGAAGGTCACTCCTCGTAGCATCCATGGGAGAAAATTCAACGTTGTCCATATACTTAACAGCGTGACGCACGGCATTTATGGCAAGCTCAAGCACTTCCTCCCTGGTTTTCCGGAACTGATGAATAATATGAATGTCGGAACTGGAAATAAATGTGTGTATCCGGGGATGTTTCGCTTTTTCCAGGGCCCGGGCAGCAGCATCAATATCATTGACATTTGCCCTGGCAAGACCGGCCACCTGCACATTCTTGAGCCTTTCTGCGATTCTTTTAACCGAATCAAAATCACCGTCAGAAATTACGGGAAATCCGGCCTCGATGACATCAACACCCAGACGCTCCAACTGCTCGGCAAAAATAAGTTTTTCCTCCATATTCATACTGAATCCCGGCGATTGTTCACCGTCTCTCAAAGTGGTATCAAATATTATAATTTTATCTTTATCTGTTTTATCTTTCATACCAAGACTCCTTTTATTTGTTTCCTGCTGTTATGTAATTTACTGTATCGTTTTTATATAAATTCATATCAATCATCTCCTGAATGATTGATAGTGAAACCGTCCGGCCGCACCTTTACTTCTTAAAGGGAAAGTATACACGGGAAACCCATTCCCTGCACCTCCTGTGTCCTTAAATTAAAAAGGCCGTCACTTTTGTTCGTGACGGCCTTTGTTTGTATCAATAGTACAGTGACATCACGAACCATATCCAGGTTTCTCCAGGAGCAGATGAAGGCTTAGCAATAGGTTCTGCGTGTAATTTCGTGACATCATTTTTTCTCTTGCTCTTTTAATAACTACAAGCTAAGCATTGCTCTCATTATTGTCAATATAAATTAAAAATTATTTTACAATCATAGTATGATTTAGTGTGGTATAATCATTTTTTGAATTTATTGAGCATAATTCTTATAATTTCGTCACGGAACATATTGACCTTTATAAATATTTTATGTTATATATAAGGTTGGGATCAGGTGAGTTTTTCATCCCTTTAAAATTATTTCATTATCGGGACATTTTTTATTATAAAGCCCCCATGGATGGCATTTTATTCAGTACCTTAGATACAGGAATGATAAGGATTAAAAAGTATATGATGAGCATAAAAAAAATACTGTGGCTCGGTTTGCTGATACTCCTGAGTATTGCCATGACTGACTGTGCCGGTTTTAACAGCAAGAACAGGTATATCGACCTGGTGGGTCACCGCGGAGCCAGGGGATACCGGCCTGAAAACACCATTCCATCCTTCCAGTACGGCATTGAAAATAATATGACTGCCATTGAACTTGATGTAAATGTCACCAAAGACAAGGATCTTATCATATACCACGATACGGAAATAACGGGAGCCCTCTGCCTCGATGAATCGGGCAAACCGGCCGCGACAGTTCCAATACGGGACCTCACTGTCGAGGAACTTAAGAAATACGATTGCGGCGCGCTGCAACACCGGGAATTTCCACAGCAAGTCACGGTGGAAAAAACCAGACTGATAACTTTGAAAGAATTTTTCGAGTTTGTAAAGAGCTATGAAACAGAAAGAAAACTGCTCCACGCCACGAGGATCAAGGTGGAGATAAAGTTCCCCCGCGACTATACGCCTGAAGATATAAAGGAAGCGGCAACCCTGGTTGTAAAGAACATTGAAGAAGCGGGCATGACCGAAAGGGCCGTGGTCCAGAGCTTTGTTATTGCCGCACTCCCCGAGGTTCGAAAACTTAATAAAAACATACAGACATCGGCATTGTTTGAACCCCGTTACTCCCGCGGTGTTGCAACCACGGACGGCCCCGGCAATCCCAGGAATACCATAATCAAAGAGGCTCTGAATGCCGGCGCAGATATGATCGCACCTCATTATCTCTTTATAACACCCCAGTTCGTGCGTGAGTGCCACAGAAATAAACTTCGCGTCATTGCCTGGACGGTTAATGATAAAGCGCAGATGGAAAAATTGCTGAGTTACGGCGTGGACGGCATCATATCCGATTATCCCGATATCCTGTACCTTGCCTATAAAGAATGGAAGACTAAAAAAAAGAAATATAAATTATAATATTCAGGATAATCATGATGCAGGCTCTACTGAAGGATCCTTTTTTTTTCGGCGAAGAAATACTTAATACTATGCACATTTTTATAGGTCCGTGGCTCGATTACTGCATGATAGCCATTACAGCCATGGGAACCCAGCTTTTCTACGTAGTAATGCTGCCCCTGGCCTATTGGTTATATGACAGGGAGATAACTCTGAAAATCGGCGCCGTCTTCCTTGTTTCATCTGTTATCAATGATATGACGAAAGAAATATTTCAGAATCCAAGGCCTGACCCGGCATATCTTGTCGACGGCATTCGGGAACTTAATATTACCTATAAGCCGAAAGGACCGGGTTTTCCCAGCGGCCATACCCAGGGTGCACTAACGTTCTGGGGCTCGATTATCTATTTTAACCGAACCAGAGTTATGATCATTTTATCCGCCCTTCTTATTATCCTCATCCCTTATTCGCGCATTTACCTGGGCGTTCATTACCTCGGAGATGTCATAGGAGGATATATCATAGGCGCATTGTGCCTCCTGGTATGCATACCTCTGGTAATTTATTGCGGAAAGCACTACATGAACTGGAACAGCGTCCTTATCATCCTGGGTCTGATCATTCTTCCCCTGGCCGTTTTTCTTATAATCCCGGGCTATCAGACACAACAGCCCCTGGGCGTCCTGTCAGGCATGCTTCTGGGAGCCTACATGGCCAGGGACATCATCTTTAATCCGCGGAACACCCTGTCCGCAGGCCTGGTTAAGGTCCTGATCGGTCTGATCGGCATCTTTATCATTAAATCGGGTGTGAAAATAATTCTTCCCGACAGCGCCATTTTCAGTTACATCCGGTACTGGCTCATCGGTGCCTGGGTCTCCTTTGCGGCGCCTCTCATCTTCAGCAAGGTGGAAATGCTGAAGGGAAAAACCGACAATTGCTGAATTCATCAAATACTATTTAAAGGAAAGTCATATGAAAATAAATACGGATGTTGAAACAATGATTCTCGATTTCACTCGGCAGGGAAAAAAGGCACAGTATATACTAATGGGTTTCACCCAGTTTGCCCGGTGGGAAAAGGAACTGGAACAGAAAGGCATGGAATCGCCTCTCGCCAGCGACGGCCGTTTCATGGGATGTCAGATCATCATATGCAGCAGCGATATTATAGAAGTCGTCACGAGCCCGGCAGACCAGTACCGGCTCCTTTCCCGGGCCCGTTAGTTTTCCTTATTTTTTATTGTCGGCCATGAGTTCCACAAAGCTCTCAACGCGGGTCTGAATCTGCGCCTCGGAAAATGCACGGGGATCATTCATGTCGCACTGGAGAATAAGCACCGGGACTCCCAGGTCCCGTTGTATCGCTTCCTTCAGATCGATCATGCCGCTGCTCGAGGGACGGCATGACATATTCTCATGAAGGATAACCCCGTCAATGCGGTATTCCTGCACGGCTTTCTCAAAATATTCGATACGGTCCTCCAGGTTATAGGCATAGGGGAGATTCATTATGGTGCGGGCCGTTTCGCGCAGGGACTCTTCAAGACTGAGGCCCATGGTTTTCTTCGGCGCGAAGCTCCAGGTATAGGGTTCATAGGTCACCACGATCCCGTATTTTGCCAGATCATACATGAAGCGCATTCGGTACCAGAAGGGAATGCCTTCATAAAGAACACGGTATTTCTCTTTCCCTTCCTGCAGTGTGCCCTCGCCCTTCGCCGCCCGTTTCTTTATGTCTGACAGGAGCTTTTCATAGAATTGAATCCCTTTTTTGACACCGGGAAGAACCACCAGGGGAAAAAATGACGCCGATGTTTCCGCTGCACTGTACACTGAAGGAATTATCTTCCGGTATTCGTATATCTCGCGCCACAGTGAGCTGAGGCGTTCCGACAGTTTCATGACCTTGCGCAGTTTTTTCTCATTGGGTTTTTTTCCGAAATTTTTTTGCATGAACTCGCCGAACAGAATAAACTGCTCCACGACGTAATCGACATAGCCTTCCATGGTTTCAGGAGAAGTGCCGCTTACCACGCTGGGAACATCAAAAACAAAAATGGGAACCTTGAGCCGGTGGGCCTGGAGGTGAAACCACTTCCAGTGCGTGTCGCAGATGGTGTTGGTACAGGTTATGAAATCGGGTTTGTCAAGTCCTCCCAGGGTCGCCTTTATTCCCGTGTCATAGGCGCCGATACTGGTCTTGCAGTAGGAACAGAGATCCCGGCTGTACCCCAGGCTTTCCGTGTACTCGATGAGGCGCAGGGACTGTTTGCGCGCTGCGGCAACCGTAGCCATGTTTTCCGGATGGTGAGGGAAGACATCGTAGGCCCAGAGAAGTTCCACGGGGAAACCGGCGCAGGTCCATGCCGTTTTTTTCCAGGGAAGTTTCGTGGCAAGCATGCCTCTTAAAAAATAATGAATCATGACGCCCTTGAGATCGCCGGCATGGGGAAGGGGCTGTACACGGATTGAGTCGTCTATGAGTGATTGGTTCTTTGCCTTTGTATTCATCATGTTCTCCCTGTCGTTCTTACAGCATTTCATTAAAGGCCATGAGCCGGTTCACCAGCTGCTGGTCCGGCAGTGCCGTGAATTCACGTTCCAGGTGCAGGACCCGGAAGCCCGCATCTTTTATGGCCTTGTTTACTTCAACGGCGTCATAGGCATAGGGCTCACAGAACTTCAGGTTCTGCGAGAGGACGCCGTCTACGGCGGTTTCCTTCAAAGCGCCGAGAAGATAGTCGACACGTTCCTGTATGGTAGGCCTGGTGGCAGGCCGGGGAATGGTGAGATAATAATCAGCCAGCGCTTCCAGGGGATCTCCCGTTTCGGAAATGAGCGTGGCATAGTACCGCTCACCCAGGGAAAGATCATCGCGCACGACACGAATATCGCACTCGTCGAGAATATCCATGAATTCCACGTAGGTAACATCGGAGCCCGTGAGAAGAAAACGTTTTTTCCCCGCGGGAAAGTCGGGACGGGCATCCCATTCCTGTGCACGTGTATCAAGCATTTCCACTATATTCGCCGGTCCATTGGCGATACAGTCCGCCACAACTGTAAAATAATCACGGTTGGGAACGTCCTTACGGGAGCGCAGCAATGACAGGGTCTGGAGGCGCTTCTTGATTTTATTGGACAGAACTATGGCCTCGTGAATCGCACCATCGGAGATATTCACCGAGTACGTATCCTCGAGACTCTTGATAAGCCGTTTCAGTTCGACAATGAAGAACTTCCGCGCAGCCGCGTCATTTTTTATGGGACTGTTGAACCAGTGGAGGAAGGGTGTTTCCACGTGTTTCTTCCAGATATCATAGTGGCGATTCGTGGCATCGCAGCCATGGGCGAAGATGATACCGGCCCATTCCTGCGAATGCGCCAATGCCTCGGTGAGCCAGCTTCGTGCCGCCGGGCAGAAAAATTTCGCCAGGTACTGATCGGCCGGGTCATTTGATGTGCGGACATCGCCCAAAATTTTATAGGGAGTGAATCCCGCGGCGCGGATGATTTCCTCGGGCATGTCATGGGATGAATCAAAATAGGCAAGTTTTTTCATGAGTACCACCAGTCATATAATTCAGTTCAGATTGTGTGGCTATAAAAATGCGGGGGATACAAAAAGGCAAGAAAAAAATGATTTTCGATCAGCATTCGACAATGTCGTATTTTTGTAGCCATGATAGGGGCGCAGCATGCTGCGTCACTACCATGGCATTATTGGCAAAAATAATTTCTAATACCGGTAATGGTCCGGCTTATACGGCCCATCCACGGAGACCCCGATATAGGCTGCCTGCTCCGGACGCAGCCTCGTGAGCCTCACGCCCAATTTGCCCAGGTGCAGCCTGGCCACTTCCTCATCGAGTTCCTTGGGAAGGGTGTAAACGCCGATCTCGTGTTTTTTCGATGCCAGCTCGATCTGCGCCAGGCACTGATTGGTGAAACTGTTGCTCATGACAAAGCTGGGATGGCCCGTGGCATTGCCCAGGTTTACCAGGCGCCCCTCGGAAAGGACTATGATGGAATTCCCCGATTCCAGGGTCCACTTGTCCACCTGGGGCTTTATGTTGTTCTTTTTACATTTCGCATTGTTTTCCAGGTAATGCATGGCAATCTCGTTATCGAAATGGCCGATGTTGCAGAGGATAGCTCCGTCCTTCATCCTCTCCATGTGAGCCCCGTTGATGACGTCCAGGTTTCCCGTGGCCGTGACGAATATGTCGGCCTTTTCAAGGAAATCCTCCAGGGTGGCCACCTCGTAGCCCTCCATGGCGGCCTGAAGCGCACAGATGGGATCGATCTCGGTGACGATAACACGTGCGCCGAATCCCCTCATGGACTGGGCGCAGCCCTTGCCTACATCACCGTATCCGCATACCACAACGACTTTTCCTGCCACCATGATATCGGTACCGCGTTTGATACCGTCGGCCAGGGACTCACGGCAGCCGTAGAGATTGTCGAACTTGGACTTGGTTACGGAGTCATTAACGTTGATGGCCGGAAAAAGAAGTTCCTTGTCGCGAAACATCTGATAGAGACGGTGTACACCCGTCGTGGTTTCTTCTGACACGCCCTTCACGTTTTTGACTATGGCGGTCCACTTGCCCGGAGCCCGCTTTACGCTTTCACGAACGCGGTCCATGACAATTTTAAATTCCTTGTTGTCATAGGTCTTTTCCAGGATGGACGGATCTTTCTCGGCCTTCACTCCCTGGTGTATGAGGAGCGTAGCGTCACCGCCATCGTCAACGAGAAGATCGGGGCCCGAACCGTCGGGCCAGGTCAGGGCCTGTTCCGTGCAGAGCCAGTATTCCTCAAGCGTTTCCCCTTTCCATGCAAAGACTTTAGCCGTACCGGCGGCGGCAATGGCTGCTGCGGCATGATCCTGCGTGGAAAAGATATTACACGATGCCCAGCGCAGGTCAGCCCCGAGGGCTTTCAACGTTTCGATAAGAACGGCTGTCTGGATGGTCATGTGCAGGCTGCCCATGACCTTGAGGCCCTTGAGGGGCTGCTTCGGGCCGTACTTGGCCCGTACCGACATAAGGCCCGGCATTTCCGCCTCGGCCAGTTCTATCTCCTTCCTGCCCCATTCGGCAAGAGCCATATCCGCAACTTTGTATTCAAGATTCGGGTCCAGCTCGGTAAATCCTTTTGGATTATTTGTGTTCATGTATTTCCTCCTGATTGTTTGGTTGTTTTTTCTATTTTACTGCAAAAAAACTTTTTTTTATCATAGATACAATTGTCCATCGGGACCCCGGCGAATATACGTTTCCCTTTCAAACATCCACCGTCGCCACCCCCACGGGGGGTTAATGGACTTTTTAAATTTCCTTTCAGAGATTTCAGATGATTCTCAACCCCCTCCGGGGGTGGCAAAAACAGGTTTTTGATATATCATAAATTCACCCGCCGGGGGCTCTCTGTGATCTTCCTGCAAATCATATTCATCTTTATAGATAAAAATACTGTCACCGCCCCTTCTTTGCCACAAAAATGTTCACTGTCATGCCCTGTTTTGCTTTATACTGAGTCACTTCATCCGTAACGAATCCTGCTTCATCGAGCCAGCGTGTCATCTCGTCACGGTTGAAACCGAGCCACCGGTGTTCATATTTCCTGCGCATCTCCTCATTGTCATGTTTTTCCAGGTCGATGATCACCAGTTTACTTCCCATATTGAGCACCCGGGCAGTCTCGGCTATAACGCGGCGCGGCGAGGGCAGATAATGGAGCACCATGTTGATAACGGCCAGGTCCGCTTCGCCGTCGCGCATGGGAAGGTGCTCCAGCTCTCCGATACGCAGATCGGCATCAATGCCCTTTTCCGCAAAACGCTTCCGCGTGATATCCAGCATCATGGGCGATTTATCAATACCCATGACACGGGCGCCCTGTTCGTGAAGGGCCAGGAGCAAGTCGCCGGTTCCGCAGCCCAGATCGGCTGCCACGTCCCCTTTTTTCACCATGGTGCCCAGGATGGAAACGACATCCATATCGCCCAGTATCTCACTCTTGATATCATCCCAGTCGGGAGCTATGGCATTGAAAAAGCTGGTCTTTTCAAAAGAGCGCTCCTGGATCATGTTTCTCAGGGCAGCCAGGTCTGCGGTCAGCTCTTCATCTGTTTTCAGCAAATATCCCAATGCATCGATAAAGGCCCTGCCCTTCCCGTTTTCCGCGGCACGGTAGAAAACCCAGAGCCCGTCACGGCGCGAAGTGAGAAGTCCCGAATCGGTGAGGATTTTCAGATGGCGTGATATCCTGCTCTGACCCATACCCATGGCCATGACGATTTCATTGACATTGAGCTCATGGTGCATGAGAAGATTGAGCATCCTCAGGCGCGTCTCGTCGGAAAGGGATTTAAAATAAGATATCAGGCTCATATAATATTACTATATCAAGATATATTGATATAGTAATATTAATGGTCTCTATCGTCAACTTTTTTACCGAAAACATCATAATAAATTAAATATTTACACTCAGACAGCATTATTTTTGTATATTATTACAGGAGCCCGGTCGGGCTTTATTTTTAAAGGATAGCTTTTTTTATTACCAGGGAGCTGTCGGGCAAAATGTCGATAGTCTTTGTATAGGATAATATGAATATCGTATGGGTGCAAAAATGATTAAAATATATACGCTTTTCCTGACTTCAGCTCTTGTGGTTTCCACAGCCTGTTCGAGAACGGATATGTGGAACAAATTCGATTCCCAGAACACCGATCCCCCATCACCTATATCCGTGATAATTAGTCCCGCCGGCGGAGCATGGCTTTCCAGCCAGGCCGGGATTATCAACAACGAGGCTACCTTTCTTTTCGACACATCCATGGATACGGCAAGTCTTACACTCACGGGCACCATGGCATCGACATCGGCTATCGCATGGTCCACAACAAATGTCGCCGATGACACGCTTACCATAACTCCATCAGCTTCCCGGACCATTGAAAACGGTGCTACCCTGACAATTGACTGCGACTCCCTTGAGGGAGCCAATATAATCCGCACTCGCACCTATAATATCACTGGATCAGTCTATTATGTGAACATCAGCGCACCGGGCCCCCTGACGGGCACACGCCTGGAACCCATGAACGATATACAGGCTGCCGTTACAGCGGCAAAAGCGACAGCAGCTGCCATATCAGCCTCAACACCGGGTGTTGTGTTGGTGGCGGCAGGAACCTATAATACATCCAATACTCTGGTGATAATGGCCGAGGGTATTTCGCTTTATGGGGGATATTCTGCTACAAGCTGGGACCTGAGGAATCCTGCAACCTATGTTACTATTCTGAAGGACCAGAGGACATCACTGGGAGTGACCACGCCTTTGCTGAATGCTGCCCGTATAATTGAGGTACCGGCAGGGATTACAGGTATGACGATCATTGACGGTTTTACACTTAATGTCGCCCCGATTTTCACCGGAGCCTCAATACTGAGCGCCTGCGCCATCTTTATCAACAACGCATCACCGGAAATCAGCAATAACACCATTACATCCTCCGACGTAAGCAGCACCAATAATCCCGGCGTTCCCGTCAACACCGTGGGAATTTGTCATATTAATGGCGGCTCCCCGAGCATACACGACAATTCCATTGCACTGGCAACACGGGGAGACACCTATAACACCTGTACGAATTACGGTATCTATTTAGCCACCAATGCCGATTCGCATATTCATGACAATTCAATGATATATGGCGGTGCAAGCACAGGCACGGCCGGTATCGTTTATGGAATATTTATCAGCAACAGTTCGCCGATTATTGAAAACAACAGAATAATTGTCTCAGGCGCCACAAATAACAGCTTTGCGATACATATATTCAATGCCGCTCCGGATATCCACAATAACTACATATATGGCGGTTCTTCAGGGTCAGAGACAACTGGGATTAGAGTTGATGGATCATCGGGGATAGTATCATGTTACAATAATATAATCGACGCCGGAGCGGGAGCCAATAACCGATACGGGATCAACATTATTGACGGCGATATCAATATATTCAACAACATCATTAACGGTGGTACCGGTGATAAAGCGAGCGGCATTTATATTACGAACAGTTCTGTAAGGACCGTACAAATTGAAAACAACAACATTTTCACCAACGATGGCGACGCCTTTAATGCCATTACAAGTTATGGCGTTTACGCAACATCAGCCACTTCGTATCCTACTACGCTCAACAATAATAATTTTTTCTACTGCGATATACAATATTATAACTATATTGACGGTGTCGCTGATAAGACGGTAACTCTTTTTGATATATCTACCGTCCTTCTTATTGATGCAGGAGACACCGTCCCCGCCAAGAATAATATCTCGGAAGATATCTATGCCGATCTTGACCAGGCCAATGAGTACCGCTACATCGGCGACTATAATGCCGTTGGTGTGGTTTTTGATACAAGCGGTATTGACGGTAACGGTGCCGGTTGGGGCTACACCATAGACCGCGACGGGAATACACGCACTGAGACCAACGGCTGGTCAATCGGGGCGTATGAGTACGATTGATGAAAGTTCCTGAATTAGAGTGATCTTTTCGTATTCTTTAGCACGCTGCGCCGGAATCACAACATGATATCATCGGTTAATTTTTCCCACTTCACCGGTTCACGTAATCCACCACGGTCCGTTTCCTTCCCACTGTGACCTTTGAAATTCCGCCGTAGTCTATGTGCAGGGTGAACATTTTCTCAAAAGGCATGTTCAGCAAGTGCGCCAGGAGAACATGGATAACGGCCGTATGGGCCACAACCGCAACGCGTTCAACCCGCAGTTCCGTAAGGTCTTTCCAGAAGGCCGCACAACCTTCGGCGAATTCCCGCAGGGCGATGCCTCCCGGTATGGGGTAATTGGTCATGTCCTCAAACCAGCCCTTCAGATCGCCGGGGGTTATTTCGGCCCAGGGCTTCATCTCCCAGTCGCCGAAGCTGAATTCACGGAGGCGATCATCTGTGACAAAGTCCCTTAGCCCCAGGTCCCGGGCCAGAATCTGGCATCGCGTCAGGGGACTGACCCGGGCCGGGTACTCCGCGATATCTCCCGGCAGGCGCTTCTTTACATCGGCCATATCTTCAGGATAGGTGTCGGCCAGTTCCACATCGGAACTGCCGTAGCAGATTGACCGGTCAGGTTTTACCCTGGTATGCCGGATGAGAAGTACTTCCATTATTATCTTTTCCCCACGGGAAACTCCAGGGTGGCAAAATAGTCGTCCAGGGTTTCGGCCCGCCGGATAAGCTCCACGGTACCATCGGGACGCAGGAGCAGTTCAGCCGAGCGGAGCTTCCCGTTGTAGTTGAAGCCCATGGCGTGGCCGTGGGCCCCGGTGTCATGGATCACCACGATATCGCCGATTTCCACCTCGGGAAGCATGCGGTTGACGGCAAACTTGTCATTATTCTCACACAACGAGCCGGTCACATCATATTCCCGCACCACGGGCTCATTCTCCCTGCCCATGACGGTAATGTGATGATAAGCCCCGTAGAGAGCCGGCCTCATGAGGTTTGCCATGGAAGCATCGAGTCCGATATAATTCTTGTAGGTATTCTTTTTATGAAGAACACGGGATACCAGGTATCCGTACGGTCCCGTGATCATCCTGCCGCTTTCCATATATATGTTCAGGGGATGGAGTCCCTTTTCCCGGATCAGTTCATCATAGGCCTTCCCTATCTCATCGCCGATAAATTCAATATCTACAGCACTGTCTTCAGGCCGGTAGGGTATGCCAAAACCGCCGCCCAGGTTCACGAATTCGAAGGAAATATCAAGCTCCTTTGAAATGTCATGGACAAGATCAAAAAGCATGCGGGCCGTATCGACAAAATACCGGTTGTCCAGTTCGTTGGAGGCGATCATGGTGTGGAGACCGAAGCGTTGTACTCCCTTATCGCGCAGGATGCGGTATCCCTCAAAGAGCTGTTCCCGGGTGAAGCCGTACTTGGCCTCCTCGGGTGTGCCGATGATGGCATTGCCTCCCCGGAGGGGGCCGGGATTATATCTGAAACAGCCGATTTCCGGCAGTCCGGCATGCTTTTCCAGGAAGGAGATATGGGTGATATCGTCAAGATTGATGATGGCTCCCAGCTCAAGGGCCTTGACAAATTCATCGGCCGGCGTGTCATTGGAGGTAAACATGATCATCTCTCCGGTGATACCGGTACGCTCTGCCAGGACGAGTTCGGCCATGGAACTGCAGTCGGCGCCGAATCCCTCCTGGTTCAGTATTTTCAGGAGATGGGGATTGGGCGTCGCTTTTACTGCGAAGTATTCCCTGAATAATGGCGCCCAGGAGAAGGCCTTTATGAGACGCCGGGCATTTTCACGCATGGCTCCTTCATCATATACATGGAAAGGCGTGGGATATTTTTTAATAATATCCTCAATCTGCTCTTTTGTAAATGGTAGTGTCTTCTTTGCCATGAAATAGTCCTGAAATGTTTAAAATTTATAAACCGCCGCATGACGGCAACAGTGATCATATCAGCCCAAACTTATTATTGAATTGTTACACATTTGAAAGCGAAATGCCGATACACATACTATAATAGTACAGATACAACCGGTATAATGAAAAGCAATGAAAATCTGCTGATACTGTCAATCAAGAATTTGCCTTTGTAAGGCTTTTTAAAACCTCTAAAGGGATTAAAAAAGTAAGGAAATATAATTTCATGGGCAAATCAGATAATAAATTGTATTTTTTATACTCCTAGTGTAGATTTATACAAATTTTAGATGACATTTTGTACTGATAAAATTAAAAACAGAAAAAATATACATCATCAGGGTAGCCTTAAATGAAATCAAAAGAAAAAAAAATCGATAAAATCAAAAACAGTAGAGTCGAGAGTCATGCCATTTTTGCCGATGTCATGACGACCAACAACCGGCGTCTCATAAAGGCCTTCTCCATTATAGCAACGATCGCCAATGTAGCGGTTACGGCCATCAAGGCAACGGGAAAGGGTTCGGCCTATCTTACTTATACTGATATCCTCATCGAAGTCATACTTGTTACATCCCTGGTCCTTATAACCATTTTCCTCAGCAACCGTTTTAAGGGGAAAAAGCGTTCAGCCGTGATAACGCTTACGGGCATCATGATGGCCCTGGGTGTTTTCCAATATTCGTTCCATGGTTCCAATGAGCTCTTTGCAACAAATTACATTCTTCTGGCCCTGAGTATATTCTATTTTAACCGCCGCCTATCGCTCTTTGCGCTGATCCTGGTGCTCATTGCACAGACCGTACTCTTTACAATACGACCGGAACTGCTGCCGGGAGGGCCTGCATCTAACCTCCTGGTGCGATACATTGTTTACTGCATGGTGGGAATCGGCGCCATGACCGGCGCTGATGCCACATTCCGGCTCCTGGTTCTGGCCATCGAAAAGCAGGATGAGGCCACGAACAATTACGGGAGTCTGCAGGAGGCCGTGCGCGCCATCATGAAATCCATCGGCATCCTGAAGGAACAGACCTCGGAACAGGAATCAATCGCCGCCGACATGAACGACGTGTCACAGCAGCAGGCCGCTTCCCTGGAGGAGATTTCGGCCTCGCTTGAGGAACTGGCATCAAATTCGGAATCCATCAGCAACATCGCCCGCTCCCTTTTCGAAGAGCTTGATATCACCGTGGAATCGGTCAATGACCTCAAAACGGTAAACGACCGGACTCAGCAGAGTTCCACGGAAATCAACAATACCCTGAACAGCGTAACCCAGTATTCGGAAAATTCCTCCAGCCAGATAAACATGGCCAAGGACAGTTTCGTGACGCTGAAAAGCAAGAGCAACGAGATGTCCAATTTCGTCCAGGTCATAAATGACATTGCCGACCAGGTAAACCTCCTCTCCCTGAACGCTTCAATTGAGGCTGCCCGGGCCGGTGAGGCGGGCCGCGGATTCGCCGTGGTCGCCGACGAGATATCCAAGCTGGCTGACGCCACTTCCTCCAACGCCAAGGAAATTGAAAAGATTATTCGGGAAAACCAGTCCCTCATCGATGGCAGCAGCAGATTCATCGGGGAATCAGCGGACATGATACTGCAGCTCAATACAGCCATTCAGCGTATAAAGCACGAAATCGGCGATGTGGGCACCCTTATCAGCGATATCGACATGACTATAAAAACCATCAAAAGCCTGAACACGAAAGTCCATGACTCCAGCAAGACGATAGAGCATTCCACATCGGAGCAGCGCATTGCCACGGACGAATCGAGCAGGACCACGGCCGATATCGCACGAAAGGCCCAGGACATCGTTGATTTTGCCTCACGGATCACGGACACCACGAAAAAAATAAACAACCTGGTCAATGAACTGAGCGATATCACGCAAACTCTCCAGTAGAAGATATTTTCTGTCTCCATGGTGCCTTTATTTCTGATTTGCCTGAATTTTTCCTCTTGACGTAAGGCACCTTCCCGTACTATTGCCTTGCCAGATACCCCTGAAACCATGGGGAAACACATCACACCGGTAAACGACACAATAAGGAGCTGCCATGAAACTGGGAATAATCGGACTGCCCCAAACAGGGAAAAAAACCCTTTTTGAACTGCTGACGGGATCAGCTCCCTCACCCGCCGACGCTCAAAAAGGATCAGCTGGAGTGGCGGACATCCGTGACAGCCGCTTTCTTGCCCTGTCGCGCATGTATAATCCCAAGAAAGAGACACCGGCCCGGATAGACATGCAGCTTCTGCCCAAACTTGATCCCGGAACCGCCAGAGATTTTCGCGATGTGGCCGACGCAGATGCCCTGTGTCATGTCGTACGCGTTTTCCAGGATGATTCCATCTACCACGTAAGCGGCTCCGTGGACCCTGTCCGGGACATCGAAACCGTGAACGGCGAACTTTTTCTCAGTGACCTTGTCTTCATTGAAAAGCGCCTGGACCGCATAGAGAAGGATCGCAAAAAAAAGGAGGACAAGCGACTCCTGGACGAGGCCGAACTCCTGAACCGCTTCCGAACGCACCTTGAGGCAGACCTGCCGCTGCGCACCCTGACTATAACCGACGAAGAAAAGAAACTGATTTCGGGTTACCCCTTCCTCACCAGGAAAAAAATGCTCGTTGTACTGAACACCGATGACGACACGTCAAAAAAAACCGGGCTCATTGAATCCCTGTCATCAAAATTCACAACCATGGAAATAGACATCATGCAGGTCCCGGCAAAACTGGAGCTGGAGATAGCCACGCTGGAGAGCGAAGAGGAACGTGTGGAATTCATGAAGGACGCGGGCATTACCGTCTCGGCCCTGGAACAGCTCTCCATGCTCGCCATGACATCTCTGGGACTCATGTCCTATTTCACCGTTGGCAAGGACGAGGTGCGGCAGTGGCTCGTACGGCGTAATGCCACGGCACCCGAAGCGGCCGGAGCCATCCATTCCGATATCCAGCGCGGGTTTATCCGGGCCGAGGTGATAAAATACGCAGACCTCATGTCCCTCAAATCGGAAGACGAAGTGAAGAAAGCCGGGAAACTCTATGTTATGGGAAAGGACTACATCGTGGAGGACGGCGATATCATCAACTTCAGGTTCAACGTGTAACCCCGTCAGGGATATATCATTACACGGTTCTTACCGGCGTTTTTCGCTTTATAGAGCATTTCGTCGGCCTTTCTTATAATCTTTTCATTGTCACAGGCATCTTCAAGCTCGCCGACTGAGTAGAGGGCGACGCCGATGCTCAGGGTGCAGTGTATTTCATTTCCATCGTCGGTTTCGATCCTCTCATTTTCAGCCATTGCCCGTATCTTTTCAGCAGTCCGCAGCGCCCCCTGCCTGTCCGTCTCCGGTATCATTTCAATAAACTCCTCTCCGCCGTACCGGGCTACCAGGTCACTAGCCCTGCGATTGGCGATAAGCAGCGAACCCATCTTCGCGAGCACACGGTCTCCCATTCTAAAGCTTCATAGTCCTTTTATAGTAAACCAAATGCCGGTACAATTTATTTGATTAATTATCAATAATTTACTTTATATATACGTTTTTTTATATTTGCTAATGATATATATTCACAATTATATACTGACATACGGCTTGACAGCCGGAGTAAAGGCATATAGTATCCATGCTAACAGGAATATCATTGCCGTTGGGGATTTCCATAATTACAGCCGATTCATGAAACCTCATTTCAATTGACTGTTGCAGCTGTTTGATACACCCGGAGTAAAGAACTCATGTCCATAGGATATTCAAATAAAGTAATTCTCATAACCGAGAAAACCAGGATTGCCGCCCCTGTCAAGATAGCGCTGAACAAGCTCGACTATGAGGTCGCCTCCGGTTACCCTGCGCTGACCTCCATTTCGGTAATGCGGACCGGCATCTCCCACAGCGGAAAGACGGCATTCATCAGGACCGAGCTTCTGCGCTTCATCAACGAAAAGGGCTTCCCGCGTGCCATCATCATGGACAGCCAGATAGACCTGGGCATGGCACCGGCCCTGGACCCCGGCATGCTTAAGATATTCAAAACACTCCTGATTTCATACATCATCCTCAGCAAGGGGGCGGAGTGCAAAGACCTGCGGGGCAATTTCATCCTCCTTAACAAGGGGGCTGCATTCGAAAAAGAATTCGGTATTGGAAAGAATCCACACAGTGTTATAAAACTGCTCTCGACACAGAATCCCGAGATAAATTACTTTATTGATGATCTGAAGGAAAACCGGGAACGCTTTGACGCCCTGTTCTCCATCACGCTGCTCGACACGGAACAACCATCAGATATTATCACGGGAACCGTGGGAGATTTTCTCGTTAAAAACGCCGGGGGCGCTGCGGCCAAAAAGCCTGCACCGGCAGAGATGCCGGGCACCGCAGTGAAGACCGATGATACACCGGCACGAATAGTCTTCCGCATCGATGCCGGTTCCGTCTATGACGATGGAAGCATCACAACCGAACTCTCGGAAGAACATGCCTCCCTCAGGGAAAGGGAATTTTATATCATTGGCTCCTGGTCAAGCAGGACCGAGTTGGAAGTGGCAAAAAAAATCGCGGGAGTCCTGCAGAAAGGAATAAATGAACAGGCGCGTTTCGGATACGGCGATCCCATCAGATTCAATCTCGACGACCGCTGCGTCATGGATAAAAACACCGCCCTTTCGATGGCACAGCTGTTCAAGAAAAACCTTGCGCAGTTTAAAAAAATTGCCATTACTGCCAGTGCTAAAAACGGCGCCCTCATCCAGAAATCACGCGGATTTCCCATGATAAAAGACATACTCACCGTCACCCCTGAAGCATCGTAGACAATACCGGCAAACCCTGATAAAAAAACATTGTGGCCATTATTTCAGGTATTCTTTCACCTTTGCCGCAATGTTTTCCTTCGTAAAACCATATAACTTCGCCAGCTCTCCCGCCGGTCCCGAAGCACCGAAATGCTCCAGGGTGATATAGAGAGCGCCGGACCCGGCATACTGGTCCCAGCCGCTCCGCCGTCCCGCTTCCACGACTGCGCAGGGCACGTTTTCGGGTATGACGCTTTTTTTATAGGCCTCGTCCTGACGGTCAAAGAGAAACCATGACGGGAATGATACGACGCGTGCACTGATCCCTTCATTAAGAAGCATTTCAGCGGCATCCATGGATATGGCCACTTCCGAACCGCTGGCCAGGATGACGATATCGGGCCTACCGTCACAATCTTTGATTACATAGGCGCCCCTGGCCAAGTCCTTTGCTCCGGCCGCACCATGACGCTTTAAAACCGGGATGTCCTGCCTGGTGAGGGAAAGCATGGTAGGGCCTACAGTGCCGGCCAGGGCCGCCAGCCAGGCCTCCCTGGTTTCCTCGGCATCGGCGGGCCGTACCACATTCAGGTTCGGGATGATGCGTGCGCCAGCCAGATGCTCCACGGGCTGGTGTGTGGGTCCGTCTTCACCTACAAAAAATGAATCGTGCGTAAATATATAGACAACCTGCAGGCCCGAAAGGGCTGCAAGGCGCACAGCGGGCCTCATGTAATCGATGAAAACAAGAAAGGTGGCGCTATAGGGAATAAATCCGCCATAGTAGGCTATACCGTTCTGAATGGCGCCCATGGCATGCTCACGAACACCGAAATGAATATTGCGCCCCACTTTGTTTCTCCCCGTTTCCCCATACCCTTTCACAAAGGACTTGTTGCTGGGTCCCAGGTCCGCCGATCCTCCAAGGATATTGGGCACCTCCCTGAAAAGAGCCTCAAGCACTTTGCCCCCGGCACTGCGCGTGGCAATTTTATCTCCCTCTTTAAAGGACGGAAGCTTCCCGCGCAGGGCTTCGGTATCGGGAGCGGAGAAATATGAATCCCACAGTTTTTTCTTCTCACCGGTAATGGTTTTTCCGAACAGTTCATTCCAGGCCCGGTATTCTTTCAGGAGCTCCTCCCGGCGGAGTGCAAAAATATCATACACCTCGTCGGGCACGCAAAATTGTGCATCAGCGTCACAGCCGATATTGGTCTTTGCCGCCTTCACCTCATCGGCGCCCAGGGGCGCTCCATGGGATTCCTCACTTCCTTCTTTGCCGGGACTGCCCTTGGCGATGCGGGTTTTCGCGATAATCAGGGATGGCCGGTCCTTCACCTTCTGCGCCTCCAGCACGGCACGCTCGATTGCATCGGTGTCGTGGCCGTCTATCTTCTGCACATGCCAGTGACACGATTCAAAGCGTTTTTCCGTATCATCGCCGAAGGTGATACCGGTGCTTCCTTCTATTGATATCTCGTTTGAATCGTAAAGATATATCATATTCCCCAGTCCCAGGTGACCGGCCAGGGAGGCAGCCTCGGAACTGATTCCCTCCATAAGATCGCCGTCGCCGCAGATGGCGTAAATATAATGATCGATGATAGTGCCGTCCGTATTGAATTCCGCGGCAAGCATTTTAGCGGCAAAGGCCATCCCCACGCCGTTGGCGAAGCCCTGTCCCAGTGGGCCCGTGGTGGTTTCCACACCGGCGGTATGACGAAACTCGGGATGGCCCGGTGTTTTGCTTCCTACCTGGCGGAAGCTCATGATGTCCTCCAGGGAAAGATCGTAACCCGACAGGTGAAGCATGGAATAAAGAAGCATTGAGCCGTGGCCCGCTGAAAGAACAAAGCGATCCCTGTTCTTCCATGCGGGATCGGCGGGGTTGAATTTCATTATCTTTGCCCAGAGCACGGCGGCAATCTCAGCGCATCCCATGGGCATGCCGGGATGACCCGAATTTGCCTTCTGAACGGCGTCCATGGACAGGGTCCTGACGGTATCGGCGATTGTTTTCAACTGTTTCCTGGTTATAGTCATGCTCTTCTCCATAGATAATATATTTTTTTCAAATCACCGCTCTGACACAACACGTTAACATTCAAAAGGATATCAGACTGAGCGATTACTCAGTTTGATATCCCCCTATATTTTTTCAAGATATTTTTATTGTGTACAGGATATTAAACAATAATTAATAAAAAATCAGTCTGCCTGCGAGTTCAGAAGTCCCGTGCTGAAATACCGCTCTGCCCGATCTGCCAGGATGGTTACCACGTTGTATCCGGGATTCTGCCTCACGATTTCCCGGGCGGCCCAGACATTGGCTCCCGATGAGGTTCCCACAAGAAGAGAATTGCTCCGGGCAAGCTCCCGTGTTGTTTTTATGGCATTATCGTCGGAGACTTCGATGATCTGGTCGATGAGCTTCACGTCCAGTACCTCGGGAATGAATCCATCGCCGATCCCCTGGATCTGGTGCAGGCCCGGCTCATGGCCCAGGAGGGCCGAGACGTTTTCAGGCTCCACGGCGATAATCTTGATATCGGGATTGTGATCCTTCAGAAACCGGCCCACGCCCTGTATGGTGCCTCCGCTGCCTATGCCTGAAACAAAGGCATCGATATGGCCTCCCATCTGCCGCCATATTTCCGGGGCCGTAAACTCATAATGAGCCCGTGGATTATGGGGATTGGAAAACTGGTTGGGCATATAGCCTTTATATTTTTCCATGAGCTCCCGGGCTTTCCGCACGGCTCCGTCAACACTCTCGCTGTCGGGAGTGAGAATGAGCTCTCCCCCCAGGACCCTTATGATGTTCTTTCTCTCCTCGCTCATGCCTTCGGGCATGACAATTATGACCTCATACCCCTTGCTTACTCCCACCATGGTTATGCCAATACCCGTATTACCCGAGGTTGGCTCGATTATCTTCATCCCCGGCCTGAGAAGACCAGTTTGTTCGGCATTCTCTATCATGGCCAGGGCTATCCTGTCCTTGATGCTGCCGCCGGGATTCAGGAATTCGGCCTTGGCAAATATGGATTCATTTTTGAGCTGAATCATGGGCGTGTTGCCTATAAGTTCCTTAACGTCGCGCACATACATATGTCATTCCCCCACAAAAGGCTTTCTTCAGACATAAGGGTCAGGGAGCTTCAAATTTTCAATTACAATTTTTATAAAGGAACCTGTGGATTTAAGAGGATGTACCATTTTTCAGGAAAGTGGGGCAGACAGCAGGGATTTGAGCGGGAGATATGACGAAATATCCCCCGCTCGATTATACATTATT